>NZ_JAHRFA010000059.1:0-45470 GCF_020883045.1 Microcoleus sp. CAWBG58
ATGAGCAGCTATTTTTTCAACATACCAGCCATGTGCATTTAATCTAATTACTTCTGCTCTATCTTTGACTTTTTGTGGAACATCCGCAGTTCTCAGTTTTAAGAGAGTTTTGTCTTGCTGTTGAGTTAGGAATACCCTTAATCTAGCGCCCATATATTGACTTACCTCAGCAGATATATTCTCTTTGTTTACTTATCTTAACATAGTTCGGTTTTTTTGCGCCGACCTACTTATTTAAGCACCATTCCTTAGGCACCCTGAATCGCAGTTTGCTTTTCCCGTTCGGCCTTCAATTTTCGCAATCTTTCCGCAGCCGGATGAGGATTTTCGGCTTGGATTTTTCGCTGTTGGTGCGACCATTCCAACCAATCTTGTATGTATCGACTTACTGATTCCTTGTTCAGCAAATAATACAAAATAGTCGTATAAACTTCTGCTAAAGTTAGAGAAGGATAGAGTTGCTGAATTTCTTCGGCGGTGCGTTCGCGATGCAGATACTCATACAGCACAGTCTCAATCCCGATGCGATGTCCTTTAATCCGAATATCATCCGCTGCTAAGAAATCAAAATACTGATGCAGTTCCATATCTAAAATTCCTCTTTTAGCTATCTACTATTTTACTATTCGGTTTGATGGAAAACAATAATGCGATCGATTTCTGCGCGGTGGCGATCGCTCCACCGAGCATATCAAATTTACCTTAGAATCGGATTGCCCCGCAAATCTAGTTTTTCTAGATTCTCCATACAGTCGATCGCCCTTGGGATTGCTGTAATCTGATTATCATTCAGGTAAAGCTGTCTCAGATTCGACATTTGGGCGAGATTCTCAGGAATTTCTGTAATTTGATTGCTGCTGAGGTAAAGCTGTGACAGATTCGAGAGTTGGGCGAGATCCTCGGGAATTGCTGTAATCCGATTGTATCGCAGATAAAGCTCTGTCAAATGCGACAATTGGGCGAGATCCTCTGGGATTACTGCAATCTGATTTTTACTGAGATTAAGCTGTGTCAAATTCGCTAATTTTCCTAGCGCGCCTGGGATAGCTGCAATCTGATTGTGCGTGAGGTAAAGCTTTGTCAAACTCGACAATTGGGCGAGAGAGTCTGGGATGAAGGTAATCTGATTATTATACAGGTCGAGGTCTGTCAAATTCGACAATTGGGCGAGAGAGTCTGGGATTTCGGTAATCTGATTGTAACTGAGATCGAGCAGTTTCAGCTTTGACAGTTTTCCGAGTGCCTCGGGGATGACAGCAATCCGATTATTATAGAGGTCAAGGTCTGTCAGATTCGATAGTTGGGCGATAAAATCTGGGATTGCTGCAATCTGATTGTAACTTAAGTCAAGCACTGACAGATGCGAGAGTTGGCAGATAATTTCCGGGATTTCTGTTAAACCAATACTGCTTAAATCTAAACTTTCAAGCTGCGTACATTTGCAAATCTCCGGTGGCAATTCCTGCAAGTCCAATCCCGACAAATCAAGTTTTGTAAATTTTTGATCCGTAGCTAGATTAATTCGTCGTAGTGCTTCCTCGCGCGTCATAGCCTTAGTCTCCGCGTGTGTTTCCCTGGTGTTGTGTTTCTATTCGGGCAGGAATTGGGAAGATCCGGAAAAAATTGATTAGTCGAGATGAGAAACCGCATTAAGGCGATAAACCGGGTTTCTATCATAAATAAACGTCCAAAATTGTCATTGCGAGGCACGAAGCAATCGCCAAGACTAAGATTGCTTCGTGCCTCGCAATGACATATATCAGTTGTTTACGCAGGAGGCGAGAAACTGGGTTTCTATGAAGTTTTTGGTTAGGTGACTATAAATAGGGAAAGAAACCCGGTTTCTGAGGTCTGTGTTACCAAGAGAACGCAAATGATGGTAGGCTTGGCATAGAAACTTGTTTGTTTATGAATCAAATTAAACGTGTTGCCATAGTGGGAGGAACCCACGGAAACGAACTCACAGGAGTATACCTTGTGAAGAAGTTCGATCGCGCGCCAGAGTTAATTGGGCGATCGACTTTTGAAACAATTACCATGTTAGCCAATCCCCAAGCCTGCAAAATTGGCAGGCGTTACATCGACATCGACCTCAACCGCTGCTTTCGCCAGCAAGATTTAGAAAATCCCCACCTTTCCAGCTACGAAGCTCAGCGGGCGAAAGAGATATATCACATTTTTAGCTCACAAAACACCGATCGACAAACCTTGATCGTCGATTTGCACAGCACCACATCGAACATGGGGCTAACATTTATTCTCGCCAGTCAACATCCCTTTAACCTGCAACTAGCAGCTTATTTAACCTCTGTCTATCCTCACATGAAGCTACTGGCTTCGCCAAGCAACCATCAAGATAGTCCTTTGTTGCGATCGATTTCTGAGTTAGGCGGTACGCTGGAAGTTGGTGCAGTGCCGCAAGGCGTGTTAGATGCGTCTTTATTTCAGCAAACCGAGCAAGTTATCGCGACAATATTAGATTGCACAGAAGCCTACAATCTAGGCACAATGCCCGTTGTCAATAATTCCTTGACTATTTATCAAAGCATTCGGGCGATCGACTATCCGAGAAACAACTCTGGAGAAATTCAGGCAATGATTCATCCTCAGCTACAATCGAGAGATTATCAAGCCTTGAATCCGGGCGATCCGATGTTTTTAACCTTTGAGGGCGAGTCTGTCTTGTATGAAGGCAAATCGACCGTATATCCAATCTTTATTAATGAGGCGGCTTACTACGAAAAAGGAATTGCCATGTGTTTTACCGAAAAAGAAATTGTTCTTCATAGTTCGTAGTAAGGACTTTAGTCCTTCTTGTTGCGGACTAAAGTCCTCACTACAAACCTGCGTTGAAACTCATGGCAGGAGTCATATAGGCTTCACTTATCACCGAATATCCAGGAGAATCAATCCGTTACATCCGTTACAGAATCCGTTGCCGAACTTCCTTTTTCTGACAACAAATCTAGGAAACGAAAATGCTCGATCGCACGTCGAGATTCCCGAGCAAGTATATTTTGAATGATTAATAGATTTTCCACTACCCACCTCAGCTTTACATCTCACCAGCGAATGATTTTACTATCAAGAAAACAGATTTCTACAATTTTGTTAACCTTGGGGTTGACAAGTATTTCTAGCTGTGCGAAAGATACTGAAGTAAGTACGCCGATCGCCCAAGCCAACTCGATCGCCCAACGTCTCGTATCAACAGCCGTCGCCCAACAGCCCAACAGCCCGAAATTCGGTCAGCCGATCGCCTGTACTCTAGGAAAAGACTGTTTTGTAATGCACTATTTCGATCGCGATCCGAGTCCCGCCGCCGTTGATTTTGGGTGCGGGCGCCAAACCTACGATACCCACGACGGCACTGATTTTGCGATTCGCGACGCTAAAGCAATGGCTAAAGGAGTCCCCGTTGTCGCCTCCGCTGCGGGCAAAGTTTTGCGAGTGCGGGATGGTATAGTCGATCGACGCTTGCAAAACCCGACAGAGAAAGCCAACCTCGCGGGTACAGAATGTGGTAACGGCATGGTAATCGATCACGGTGCAGGCTGGGAAGCGCAATATTGCCACCTCCGTCAAAACAGCGTGGTTGTGAAACCGGGAATGCAAGTACAAAAAG
Organism: Microcoleus sp. CAWBG58; assembly: GCF_020883045.1. Classification (NCBI taxonomy): domain Bacteria; kingdom Bacillati; phylum Cyanobacteriota; class Cyanophyceae; order Oscillatoriales; family Microcoleaceae; genus Microcoleus; species Microcoleus sp. CAWBG58. Next base: position 3,626 of record NZ_JAHRFA010000059.1, read on the forward strand.
GTACTGTTTTGGGCATGGTAGGAAACTCTGGGATGGCATCTTTCCCCCACGTACATATCACTTTTCGGTACCAAGGTAAGCCAGTAGATCCGTTTGTCGGCCCCGATGCTAAATTAGGTTGCAACACTGCTCGCAATCCAATTTGGGATAAGCCGATCGACTATGTTCCCACTGGTTTAATCCGTGCTGGTTTTGCCCCCAAGCCACCAGATGAGAATACTGTCTGGGCGGGACAATTTTCGGAAACTCAACTACCTGTAAGCAGCCCGGTTTTATTGTTTTGGGTACAAACTTACGGAGTCCTCAAGGGCGATCGCGAACAATACAAACTCTTTGCACCCGATGGCAAAACCATCGCCAACACCAGCAAAGAAATTCCAGCCCCAAACCGCACTTGGTTGGGTTTTGTCGGCAAAAGAAACAGTACAAATTCTCCCCTCACTCCCGGAGTGTGGCGTGCCGAATACAAATTGACGCGGGGCGATCGGGTTTTGACAGAAGTTAAGCGAGAAGTTGAATTGCGCTAACGGCTAAGTTATACAACAAGACAAGATTACCAGAAAGAATTGGTTGAAAGCCCCAAGTCTTTGAGGGAGAAATTAAAATCAGAATATTCATTACTCCAATCCTCTTCCTTCTAGCGGGTGCATCTGGTATTTGGCAAGGGCGAAGCATTTCGGCACATAATTTATCAGTGATAACCAGAGATTTACGGCCGAAATGCGAGAGTCCCTAGAAATATATTTGCAAAACCCAGATGCACCCTTTCTAGCTAGATGTCGCTCTTAAACTGTCAACTGTCAACTGTCAACTGTCAACTGCCTCAAGGCAAAATACCTTAACAATGTCATACAGTCAATTCACAAACCTAGAAATGATTGAAACCAACTTTGGCATCACCATTGCTGACAAAGTTGGTATTTTTGCCAACTTACCACAATCCGAGTATAGCGACCTCCTCAGTCAAACCCTGCAAGAAAATATTTCTTTAGCTTTAGCAATTAATACCGAAAAAGCTCGTTCAGAATTAATTGTTACACCTATTTTAGTAGAAATTAGAAAGCAGTTAAAATATGAAATTAGCTTTTTTTCAGGAAAAGAGTTTAATGTAGATTTAGAAAAAGGATTGACTGGTTTTTGTGATTTTCTAATTAGTCGTTCTCCCGAACAACTTTTAATTAAAGCTCCAGTTGTCGCCTTAGTCGAAGCTAAAAATGATAATATCCAAGCTGGACTTCCACAATGTATGGCAGAAATGATTGCTGCTCAAATCTTTAATGAAAGAAGAAACAATAATATTTCCCAAATATATGGCGTAGTCACAACCGGGACAAACTGGAAATTCTTACGACTTAGTAATCAAATCATGGAAGTCGATTTAAATGATTATTTCATTGATAATATTAGTCAAATTATTGGCATCTTAAAATATTTGATAAGATAGGGCATACAAGGGAATTCGAGACTGCACAAACGTGTTAGTCTTCGGGAAGCGTAGTCCATGCCAAGCTGACTGAAGAAGATCGTATAATTTTGAACGCCGTGTCTTCTTCAGATATTCACAATTTAAGGCAAATTTTCCCAAGCTTGAGCCACAATCTCGCTCAGCCAACGCCTTTGAGCCAAATCGAGCAGATTGTCGTCCGCCAGTACCTCAGCCTTTAACTCATCCAAAGACTGCGATCGCGATCGGGCAATCTGAACCACACCCACGATCGCAGATGCCACCAATTCTTCATTCAGCGGCTGCTGTCGCAAAGCAATCATTTCTTGAGGATTCGTAGGAATGGGATAATTCATAAAATTGCATACCGAAGGAAGTAGATATTCAGCAACTGCGGGACTTCCAGCCAATTAGCTAAAAATCTGAGAACAATGTAAACTTATTTAAAACTAAATAAGTATTTGGGAGTATAGCCTACTTTGCTCCCTTGTCAACTCCCCCATCTTTATGAATTTATTGACAATTGAGACCTTAAAATGCAAGAAATTCTTTATTTAGAAGTCCCGACACCGGATACAGCAGCCGTCTGCACTTGGTTGCAACAGGAATTCGATCCCGGAATCGGAGAAAAAATTATTACTCCTGACGGTTTTCGCCTCCTTTCCAACGTCACGGCAGCCGAATTGGTCAAATCTGGAGCTCAAAATGCTAATGTAAAACCGACATTCACTCCTAGCAATTCCGAAAACCGCAATTCGCGATCGACAGAACTTTCGATCTTTGTCTGGTCACTTCAACGCACAACTTACTTAAAAGTCTTTCGTCTCGAAGACGCACCCGCTGGAGAAAGAAAGTTCCTAGAAACTCTGAATCTCGCTGTCAGAAACAAGTTTCCAGAACTATACCCGGAACCCCCTGTCATAGACCTCTCCAAGCAGTCAATTTTTGAAGCTCTTGCCCCCTATTACCCCCTCACCGTCAAATACTTCCAAAAAATGCCCAAAGGCGAATACGACCTTCAGCGCGTCTACTGGTGGGAGCAACGCTGGCGTGAAAATACTCGCAATCCTCAACAGCCAAAGCAAGTAGTGTTTTTGAAGGAAGAAGGTTCGGCAACGAGCACTGTACAAGATGTAGCGGATGTAACGGATGTTAAGAAGAATGTAAAAAGTACAGTTGCGGTGTCCGATTCTAGGGATACTGTTTACGACTTGATTTATATTGGCGGGGCTTTGGGGGTAATTCACGCCGCAGTCATGGCGAGATTGGGCTACCGAGTGCTGCTGCTGGAAAGAATGCCTTTCGGGCGGATGAATCGCGAGTGGAATATTTCGCGGGATGAAATTCAAAGCTTAATTGATTTGGGTTTGTTTACGGCTGCGGAAATCGAAACTTTGATTGCGCGAGAATATAAAGATGGCTATAACAAGTTTTTTGATGCTAACAATCCAACTGTTGCTCAAGCCCCAATCCTGCACACGCCGAAGGTGCTGAATATAGCTTTAGACGGTGAGAAATTGCTGTATTTGGCGGGAGTTAAGCTAACAGAAGCTGGCGGAGAAATTTGGGACGAGACAGAGTTTGTTAGAGCCGATGTTGAAGCGAAAAAAGTAGTGATTCAGGCCAAGCACTTGCCGACAAAAGCCGATCGCACAACCTCCGCCAGACTGCTCGTCGATGCCATGGGTTCAGCTTCTCCCATCGCTTGGCAATTGAACGGAGGGCGGGCATTTGACAGCGTTTGCCCCACCGTCGGAGCTGTCATTGACGGAGGATTTGAGCCTGGAGTTTGGGATTCCGACTACGGGGATGTTCTCTACAGTCACGGCGACATCTCCCGGGGACGCCAGCTCATTTGGGAACTGTTTCCCGCTGCTGGTGGAGAACTCACCGTTTATCTTTTTCACTACCACCAAGTACATCCCGAAAATCCCGGTTCTTTGCTAGAACTGTACGAGGACTTTTTCACTATTTTGCCGGAGTACCGCCGCTGCGATATCGACAAATTGGTGTGGAAAAAGCCGACGTTTGGTTATATTCCGGGGCATTTTAGCACCAACAGCAGCGATCGCGCGGTGGCAGTCGATCGCCTAATTGCGATCGGCGATGCAGCATCTTTGCAGTCTCCCTTAGTATTCACCGGTTTCGGATCCCTCGTCCGCAATCTTTTCCGCTTAACTGACCTTTTGGATACAGCATTAAAACACGATTTATTAAGTGCCAATCACTTAAACCAAATCCGCGCTTACCAGAGCAACGTGTCAGTAACTTGGCTGTTTTCTAAAGGGATGATGGTTCCCACCGGCCGCAGTTTGCCACCCCAGAGAATTAATTCAATTCTCAATACCTTCTTCGGTATTTTGGCAGGACAAGAACTCACCGTAGCCGAAACTTTTATCAAAGATAGAGTCGATTGGCTAACTTTCAATCGATTGGCGATTCAAGCAGCCGGAAAAAATCCTTCTCTCCTGCTGTGGATTTTAGATTTTGTCACCTTGCGCGATGTTTGGCGCTGGTTGGGGAGTTACTTGACTTTTACTCTGTTGGCTTTAGCTAGTTGGTTGTTCGGATGGCTGCCCAGTTTCGCCCGCAAGGTACAGCCTTGGTTGGAACCCAGATATCCGGGTGTTTGGTTGTGGCTGTTGGCTACCAGCTATGCTCTCACCTACGGTATGGGAAAGGGAAAGCAGTTTGATTGTCGCCAGACAAATTAGGTACGTAGTTGCGCTTCAGCGCTCTTTGCTTATATTAGGAAAGAGCGCTAAGACCGCAACAAAGAGTCTTGAGCTAATACCTGATAGCAATTGTTTATGAGGCTGCTGCAAATGCAGTTTGATTGTCGCCAGACAAATTAGGTACGTAGTTGCGCTTCAGCGCTCTTTGCTTATATTAGGAAAGAGCGGTTCGATCGCAACAAAGAGCTTTGAGTTAATAGCTGATACCAATTGTTGATGAGGCTGCTCCCGAATGCAGTCTTATTGTCGTCAGACAATTTAGGTACGTAGTTGCGCTTTAGCGCTCTTTTGGGATATCGGAAAGAGCGCTAAAGCGCAACAACGTACCTTTGCTATCGAAAACTCGGCAATTCAATTTCAGCTAGCGATCGACGTTTTTTAGAAGAGCGCAACGGATTGGAAATCAAAGTCAGCCACTCGGGTTGTCCGGCTGCTGTAGGTTTGACCGCACTCGATCGCACTTCCTGAAGGCCAAAGGTTTCCACTGAATTCAAAATTTTAACCGCCTTGGCCAATTCTTGGCTGCCTAAGGTAGGCGCAGCAGTTTCTGGTTCAGGTTCAGGCTGGGCCGCCGGCAGTTGAGGTTCCGCAACCCCAAGGGGCGAGTTTGTTTCTGGCTCAAACGGCTGGTAGGTTTCGGTCTTCTGTAATAGAATGCCGGATGCTTGGGCTAATTTGTTGACTTCCATATTTGCGATCGACTCAGGATCGATCGCATATTCAGCAAACGCTGCCTCTACATACTCTTCGGGATCTGACCAAGCTTGGACAGGGGAAGCGTTGAAGGCTGGCGGTAACGGACTCTGAGAGCTTCTGACTGCCGCTAGCAAGGATTCTAATTGCTTGTGGGCGCTATCCTCCGCATCATGAGGTGGCTCAATAATTGGAGATTTCTGTGGCCTTTCCAGACTTTTTTCCAAAGCAGCTTTAAATTGCAGAGTGTGGCGCTGCTGGCGGTGCAAGCGCGATCGCAATTCCCTGCAAACATTTTCGGTAGCTACTAGCTGGTGAAACTGTTCGTTGTAGCGCTGCACAGTAGACGCACATTCTCGCTCCACAATCGCTAACCTGGTTTGGCTGGTTGCCAACTGACTGCTTAAACTTTCCACTAAAATTTCTTGACCTTGCAGAGTTTGATGGGAAACTTCCACTTTCCCAAACAGTCGCGTCAATTGTTCTTGAATGCTTTCTAGTTCAGCAGTCCGCTGTTCTAGTAACGTTTCGCGATTCTCCAATTTGTTGTGGGACTCTTCGAGGGCTGTTTCTAGCTGAGCGATTCGCTGCAAAAGGTCGCGGTTGCATTCGTGCAGCGCTTGCATGAGGGTAACTGGTGTCGATCCTTTGTTCTTAGCCTGTTCGGCATTCCCAAGCAGATTTTTGAGATTGTCTGAAATCACGGGCGATCCCACCTCTGGCGGCTGTGTCTGAGATGGCAAATTGTTCGGGGAGGGTGTTGTGGGAATTGCATCTACGCTGATCGCGTTGGGAAAATCTAGTGTTTGCCAGTCTTCTTCTGGCTGTTGGGGCACCGTTGCGGGAGTATCTGTCGGACGGGGGGCGATCGGCTCAAAACCCCCAGCAGCAGCAAAATTTGACTGCAATCGTTCGTTCTCGGATCGAACAGCAGGGTGGAGTTGGTGCTGACTGGCTCGAAGATCAGCTTCTGACATGGCTTTCTATCCCAATAGTCACAGGGTCTCAAATACAGTCTATCCTTATAGATTCTCCAAAAGGAAGTCCCTGGTTATTGGTTATTGGTCATTGGTTATTGGTCATTGGGCATTGGGCATTGGGCATTGGTCACAAGCAAAATTCTCCGATTGGGGACTCGGACATTCGGGCATTCCGAGATTTCCTGCGATCGGCTAAACTTTAACAACTGCAAAATGTTTGTCAACAATTGCTGCAACTTCTGCCGGTTTGATGCGACTGTAGCGAGCTTTGTCCGGCATCACAACTATATTTGGGGCTGCTTTGCACTGTTTGAGACATCCGGTTCCCTGAACGGTCACTTGGTCTTCTAAACCCCGCGCCTTCAAAGCATTTTCTAAAGCTTTACAGATTGCTGCGCCGCCCCGCTTTTGGCAGTCAGATTTTTGACATACTAATATTTTGGTTTGAGTTTTTGCCGCAGCTTTGACAGTTTTAGCTGCGCCAGGAGAGCTGAATTCGGTTTTGCCGATCGCGCCATCGGATGTCAGTACCCCAGCAGGTACGCTCGTAGAGTCGAGGTGTTCGGGCGATCGATCGTTGTCGCCCGGAGCCAGAGTGAGGCTGCTAGCTTTCAGTTTTATTTTACCGTTTTTCAAATTGAGTTCTTTCTCACCTGCAACTAAAACTCTCAACCCAGGAGTCAAAACAGGCGCTAAAAATGACCGCAATTCCTTAGAAAGTTTCACAAGGTATTCTACTTTGCGATCGCTGCTAATACGCAAATATTTAAGTTTATAACCATCTTCAATAATCAGGCTGAGGATTTCTCCCTCTAGGCTGAATTCAGAAACTTGCTTGCCAGACTTATACATTGTCATAACTCCTGGGTTGACTGTTGGGTGAAAATTATCAAACTTGACAATAAACGTCGCCAGTGAAGGTATTTATGCGTTGAATCGCATCATTACTGTTATTTCAACCTTTAACCTTCTTCCGTCTTTTTACCTGGAGCGAAGTCAAAAGGCCATCTTCCTTCTCTCCTAGATAACCAAATAAAGTCTTCTTCCTTATCTCCTAGATAACTAAATAAAGTCTTCTTCCTTCTTCCGACTTCGATGGGACTTCCATCCGTTACATCCGTTACAAAATCCGTTGCCGAACTTCCTTCGGGCTTTACCCGATTTGCCAGCAGCACTCCAGCAACTGCACCAGTTCGCGCCGAGGGGCACTAACTTGCCTCAACACGCTCATTACCTGAGCAGCTTGTCTGACAGTGTTGACTTTTACCCGCAAAGGTTGGTCAACCGCACACCAGCAGGGAATTTCGAGTTCTTGCAAGCGTTTGTAAACTTGCCACCTGTCTAGCCAACTAACTTGCACAATCTCAGAAACTTCTAACTCTCGATCGGCTGGATTCATCTTGTGACAACAATAATAATTTGCATTAATTTTTACCCGGACTGATAGCGGGCAGAAGTTAAAAGCCAGATTTCAGAAGAGAATCAAGGATTGTCAAAAGCCCTTTCTGAAAAATTATGCCTTTTGCCTGCTGCTTTCTGCCTTCGGAATATTCGTCCCACTTTCAGGAAGCATTCAGAAGGAGCATCTTTTTCCAGCATAACGCAACTGCTAATAATTCTCAATAGGTTTTGAAAAAAATTTTGCTATTGTACAAAGTCTGCCACTATCGAGGCAGACCCTGCTTGACTGGTAAATCTAGGGTGCTAGACTAACTCTATTGGCAACAAAGCTGCCTATTGATAGGAGAACACTAATGACCCAGATTCAGAGTGCATTGAGACCGTTTGGTCACTTAGCTGAAAACCCAATTTTGTTGGAACATTCCGTCACTGCACCGATTTGTGAAGGAATGAACGCGCTGCTGGCGAGTTTTCAGGCTCTATACCTGCAATATCAAAAACATCATTTTGTAGTGGAAGGGGCAGAATTTTACTCCTTGCACAAATTCTTTGAAGAAAGCTATGGAGAAGCTCAAGATAGCGTCCACGAATTCGGCGAACGCTTGAACGGATTGGGAGGCATACCAGCAGCCAGCTTTAGCAAGTTAGCCGAGCTGTGCTGTTTCGAGCCGGAAGCCGACGGCGTGTATTCGTGCCGCCAAATGCTGGAACACGATTTAGTTGCAGAACAAGCTATTATCGGTTTGTTGCGGCGCCAAGCAGCACAAGCAGACAGTTTGGGCGATCGAGCTACGCGCTACCTCTACGAAAAAATCCTGCTAAAAACAGAAGAGCGAGCTTACCACATTTCCCACTTCCTCGCCCCCGACACCTTAGTGCAATTGAACTTGAACTAACAACAGGTTCGATCGTTCGGACTTCAGTCCTTCTTCTCTTAATCAAGAAGGACTAAAGTCCTCACTACAAACCAGGTTCGATCGTTCGGACTTCAGTCCTTCTTCTCTTAATCAAGAAGGACTAAAGTCCTTACTACAAACCTGACTAAAGTCCTGACAATAGGTTCGATCGTTCGGACTTCAGTCCTTCTTATCTTAATCAACAAGGACTAAAGTCCTTACTACAAACCAGATCAAAAAAGCGAGCTGTTTTCTGAACCGCCCGCTTTTTTATACTAAGTGCGATTAACCGCTAGAAATTAAGGAGCTAAAGCACTACCGCGCAACAAACTACCAATCGTTTTCGCAGTAATCTTCATCTGAATCAAAGGATTAGCCGGTACTACAGTCTTATACAAGTAGCTATCGAATGTGAGCTTCTGCACATCGCGATCGGCACACATTTCCACAAAAGCTTCGCGAGTAGCATCAGAACGGTAGAACACGCGCTGCAAAATGTCAAGCACTTTGTAGGTAATACCGTAAGCCTTATCCCACCGCTTCAGATACAGCTTAATTTCTTGTTCAGTCGGAATCCGCGCGCCCTTATTGGAAATTTCCACAATAGTTTCAGCGCACATCCGGCCAGACTTAGCCGCAAAATAGATACCTTCGCCCGAAGACTTGGTAACATAACCGGCAGCGTCACCTACAAGAGCAACTCGGCCGACAACCCGGCGGGGACGCGGATGTTCTGGGATGGGGTGAGCTTCCACTTTAATGATTTCACCGCCGAGGAGTTTTTTGGCAGCGCGGGCGCGGACTCCGGCTTGCAGCTTTTTGATATCGGCTTGATTGACTTTCATCGTGCCGGTACCGACGGCTACGTGGTCGTATTTGGGGAACACCCAGGCGTAGAAGTCGGTGGAAACGTCATCGCCGACGTACATTTCGGCTAGACCTTCGTAGTAAGCCATTTTATCTTCTGGCAGGCGGATGCGCTCTTGGAAGGCGATCGCATAATTGTAGTCACCAGCATCAATCGCCTTAGCTACGCGGGAGTTAGCACCATCAGCCCCGATTACCAAATCCACTTTCAGAGTTTTCTGAGTTCCCACAGCGGTGCCGTTGGAGTGGTCGGCGTAGTGGAGAATGTAGGGGTCGGTGTTGTTGCCTGGAATTTCTAAGGTGTGAACAGTACCGTTAATCAGTTTGGCACCTAAGGAAGCAGCCCGATCGCGCAAAAAGCCATCGAGGACTTCGCGGCGGCACATACCGATGTATTCGTGTTCGTTTTCGATGTTGATATCCACCTCTACGTTGGAGGGGGAAATCATTTTCATTTTTCTGACTTGGCGATCGATAATACTTTGTGGCAAGTCAAATTCTTCAACCATGCACAGAGGAATTGCCCCACCGCAGGGTTTAGCGTTGTCTAATTTGCGTTCAAATAAATAAGTTTCGATGCCTGCTTTTACCAATGTTTCGGCGGCGCAAGAACCCGCTGGCCCCGATCCAACAACTGCAACCCGTAGTGTCAAAGCTTTTCTCCCAATTTTTTCTATAAGTCTTTACCCAGTCAGATGTGATGGTATCACGGAGTTTCTGTGCTGTGGGGTGAGAATCGGAGATTTAAATGAAATGCAACAGAGCTTAACAATTGGATACAAAAATGGGGTTTTTGATGCTGGTTTCTATGGAAAATCTTAAATTTTTAATGGTAGATGAATGCGGATGGACGCTAATGTGCGATCGAATTAAATACTGTAGGGACACAACATTGTTTATTAGTGTCAACTTCGCAAAGTTAAAACTTTTTGTATATCTCGTTTATCGCCGAGGCCCGATCCCCCTAAATCCCCCTTAGGTCGGGGGACTTTGAGAAGAATCTTGTCCCCCCCTTTTTCAAGGGGGGCTAGGGGGGATCTGGCTCTCGATAGCCAGACAGAAGACTGGTATTACGTTTGACCTTAAACACTTCCGTGTCGTAGCCCCGATATCTCGACTGAAAACTGTACGTGGGGTCGATCGAACTCCGTGCAATACGTTACATTTAAGTTACGTAAAGCTCCTATATAAAATTTCAAATTGCTATGCTAGGTAATTTTCAACAAAGCCAACTGCGGATTGAGGTTGAAGCTTCGGAGACTGCGATTCGGGACAGTTTGATGCGTCCGGTGCAGTTGCAGCAGTGGCTGTGGCCTCAGCAGTTTTCTCAGGGTTTGCCCGAATTGCTCGATCGGGAATTGACATTCACAAGTTGGATAGGCCCAGTAGCGGTGCAGCACTATGTGGAGATTGCAGAGTCAAATTGTCTGCGGCTGTTATTGAGTCAGGGAATTGACGGATTTCACGAGTGGTATTGGGGCGACGGTTGGGTGCAGTCTCGGTTGGAGGGAGTGTCGCTGCTACCGCTGAATTTGGGACAAACCGCTAGTTTGTTGCGGCTGCGGGAGTTTTTGACAGGGAAGGGGAAGGCGAAGTAGAGAAGTTGTTTCCACATTCTACATTTCTTAGTCCGCGCAGGCGGACTTTGTTTTTGTAGCCGCGGTTTCAACCGCCGAGTCATATAAAAATTAACCTCAATCTAATTCAATACGGTTTACTTAAGACAGATCCCCCCTAACCCCCCTTGAAAAAGGGGGGGACAAGAATGCTCTCAAAGTCCCCCTTCTTAAGGGGGATTTAGGGGGATCTCCGGGGCATAAATAGTGTTAAGTGAACCGTATTGCAATCTAATTCACTTGAATCAACTCTTTTTCAATTGAATCAGCTTGATTTGTACTATCCAATTCCAGATAAAACGACACACTTTCAATCTCCCAACTAACCCAAGCATGGGGAACCAACATTACTCCTTCTATGAAAAAAGACTCTACTGGTTCGGTGATATCGGAAAACGGGCCATCGACGATCGAAATTGAAGGTTCCACGGCTTTGAAGTGACCCGATTCAGGCGGTTCGGCAACATAATGCCAGAGTTCGCGAACCGATTTTTTGACTCCCTCGAAGACTAAGCGACATACCGGGATAAAGATGGTTTCCTGTGGCGAGGGATTGAGCGGGTGTCCTGGAATAAGGCCGAGATTGCGTGTCGGAATCACCATTTTATCATCAAGGGCGATCGGCGGATCGTAATCACTGGCGATCGTATAAAGTAGATCGAAATTATTCTGAATAATTGTCATGTTTCCTTCTCCAAAATAGTTGTGCGGATAGTCGGTAGCGGAATATTATAACTGCCATCAGGCCTAGGTATTTGTCGAAAAAATTGTTGGTTGGCAAACCGAGGTTCAAGATTGCCATTTTCTAGGATGACGCGCAAGCGAAGGCGATTTAAAATATCTGTATCAGGCAATCTTGCAAAGGGATTGCTTCTGTTAGCGTTAATATAAATCCGTCCACCTGATTTTAATATTATAGCAGCTTGTTCCAGAAAGAAGGCTTGAGGGCCGCTGGCGATAATCTCGCTGACGCTGTTGGGTGGAAAAATTTCTAGCAGTTGAGAAACATCGCCCCGAATACCTTCTTCTGCGCCTATATCATAATTGATAGCGCCGGTCACTTGGGAAGTTAAACCGCCAAATAAGTCGAGGATGATTTCTTCGCACCCGGAGATTTTGTCCTCTACTAATTTGATGGCTTTTTCTAGATTGTTCAATTTTGACTAAAGGTGATTAGTGGTTGTTGGCAAGAATTTAGTATAATAATTATATCAGCATATGAAGCTCTTGATATCAGCAAATTAGGTATGTATGTTATGAAGCTGTTTTCACATTTTATAGAATATATGAAATACGAACCAGCAAAACCTGTAAATTGGTGGGAATTTATACCAATGTTACTACTATTAACTGCCACATTAAATACTTTCTATCGACCAACGCCGGAACATTTTTCAGCCACACATCCTGCTATTTGCCAACAAGTTAACCAGCAAGTTTCAGAAATTGCACATCTTGTCACTGTGCGAATTCTATCTGATTCTGTGTCCGGTTCCGGCGTAATTATTCAGCATCAAAACCAAACTTATACTGTTTTGACTAACAATCATGTAGTAGCTGATAATAAGGACAAAACTTATCAAGTATTGACAGCCGACGGACGGACGCATATTGCTAAATGGCTTCGTTCGTCTCAGTTTGGTAAAGTAGATTTAGCTTTAGTGCAGTTTACCACTTCTCAATCCTATCGAGTTGCGGAAATCGGAAACTCAAATAAGCTATCGGTGGGAGATGGGGTTTATGCTGCGGGTTTTCCGAATTGGCATTGGATTAACTCAGAGTCTATAGAGAAGACTCGGAATTGGGGGCTAAAAGCTTTTAAGTTAACGAGTGGGAAAGTGGGAATGCTGCCCGCTCAATCCCTTGAGAGTGGATACCAACTTGGTTACACTAATGATATTGCTGAGGGCATGAGTGGCGGGCCTGTATTGGATATTTCTGGTAAGTTGGTGGGGATTAATGGGAGATCGAAATATCCTTTGGGTGGAATTGATGTGTTTAAGTTTGCGGATGGGAGTTTGCCTACTCAGGCGGTTTTTCGGCAGATGGAGGCTTTGAGTTGGGCGATTCCGATTGGGACTTTTCAGCAGTTGGTGAGTCATCTGAAGGCATAATTATTCTGAGTTAGTTGCTACTATTTTTTATCAAAAAATATGGCTTCTGCGTACCTCATTTAGGTGAAAAGTCCTTTAATATTCTAGATTTATGATAATCTTCTATTGCCTGCTGATCATTTCCTACTAAAGAGTGAACGAAACCGCAGATATAATAGTAGTTTGTGCCAAAATCAGAATTGTTTTTCTCGATAGCTGCCCTATAATAATCCGCATTCGCACCTTTTTCATCTCCAAGAGCAGAACGGGTAATACCCCGATTAAGATAAGCTTCATAATAACCATTAGAAAAATAAATAGACCAATAATAAGAAGCCATCGCATCATGGTAATTCTTTTTTTTATAGTAAGCAATCCCCCGACCTATATAGGCATTAGCATAGTTTGGATTTATATTAATAGCCCGGTTATAAGCAGCGATCGCCCCTGGGTAATCTCCGAATTCATTACGAACATTGCCTTCTATGTAATAGAATAAATCAACTATTCCTCTCCCACCTAAAAAAAATGTAATTAACACAACACCAACTACTATATAAAATCCAATAACTGTTACATATTCCAAAGCTTTTTTGGCTTGATTTTGACGATATAAATAATAAAATAGATAAGTTACTCCAGCAATTATAAGAACAAGTATAGACAATTTTACTATAAAAAGAGTGCCATGAAACAGCGCAATCCAGTAAACTGATGAATTTTCATATATAAAATCTAAATTTGCTGCCAAAAACTTATTGATGGGTATACCAAAATTTTCTCCTCTGATAGCATATTCATTTTGTCCTCGACCGTGAATGCCAATCACTTCACCTTTTTGATTTAGCACAGGCCCGCCACTCATCCCGCGTCTTGTATTATTATCATAAATTAAGGTATGTCCTTCAACCTTGGACGACTCCCGCTGTAAACCAATAATCTTGCCATCTGGTGTAAGTGTAGTGCGTTCCGGGATTCCTTCGTTAACTTCAGGCGCTCCTGCAACATAAACCATTGTACCCTTAGTAGCCTTGTCAGAGTCTCCCATCTTTGCCAATTTATAAGTTTTGTTACTCACAAAGGTCAACACTGCCAAATCCACATCAGGTACAGGTACGATTGCCTTCGATACTAATGTTTCGTGTTCTATTTGATCCGATGTCAATATTATACAAGTTCCCTTAGCTTTATTAACAACATGATTGGCTGTGAGGACAGAGTAGGTATTGCCATCTTTTTTGAAGACTACTCCAGAACCTGCTGAACCGCAACTATCAATAATCACAGTTATTTCGTCAGCAATTTCACGTACTTGTTTAGAGGACAAATCAGAATCAAAAAGTTGTGGGAAACTTTGACACCCACTAAGTGCTAAACCGATGCCGATGGCGATCGACACTCTTCGCAACTTCATCAGCTTTTCTCCTGGTATAATTATTTCAAATCCGGTTAAATGAAAATTATATATGTTGTTGCTTCCCAAAATAAATATGTAGTAGGCGCGAAGCATTCTGGCGAGTAATTTCTGGGTAATTCAAACAATTATTTTACTGAATGCTTCGCCCTTTCCGGGAGTAGGGCGAAACATTTATGAATTAGGGATAAATCATTTTCCTCGTGGGAAAAGGCGATTGATTTGAAAACCAAATTTCTCAGGGATTATCATCAATGAATCGCCAATTTTTTTCGCACCTACAACTTCTTGCCAGCTTCTAAATCCACTAAATTTTTCAACAAAATTGAATCAGAAGTCGCATTTTGATCTAGTTTACTATTAGAAGCACTACCCTCACTATATTGTTGAAATATTTTTTGCAATGATTCTGCTGGTTTGTCAGAATGTTTCTGATTTAGGGTAAACAGCGTATTGCCATCATTACAGCTTGTTTGTGCATCCTTGATAACACAGACAACCTTCTGATTATTTAGCGAGCCAACCTTTATTTTCAATAAGCCTAACTTACCCCCATTATCGACAACAGCTTTCGTTAGTTTTGCAGAGACGATATTACAGCGTTTGTCTGGTGTATACTCTGGTCCAAATTCTTTACTATCCCAGGTAATTAGAGGAGATTTGGTAGTAAAATTTCCTTTTTCACCGATAGTTGCCCAGCCATTTCCTTGCTTAACGCATTTAAAAGTTGTCGGCGGTTCACTGACTTGAGTCGAGCTATCGGGAGCCGAAGCCGTCGTCGTCGAACAAGCCACCATCCCAAACAGGGTGAAAGCAGCAGCCATAATTTGCGGAATCAAGCGACGCAGTGGTGTAGTCATTACCTTATATTGCAGTTATTGAGTTTTAATGAAGCTGCTTCCCCGACGGTTTAGAGAAGTACGCCGAATCCGATCCGAGTGTGTGATAATTATAAAAAAATATTATCACAACAAAATGATTATTGGCGGACATTACTACATAATCAGCTTATTGGGTCAAGGTGGATTTGGCGAGACGTACTTAGCACGGGACGAACATCTACCCGACAAGCCCCCGCGTGTAGTCAAGAGATTCAAGCCCCAGTCCAATGAACCATCATTCCTGCAAACCGCCAAAGGCTTGTTTGACAGAGAGTCCAAAATTCTATACAAGTTAGGTAGCCACGATCGCATTCCGCAGCTATTCGCCCACTTCGAGGAAAATCAAGAATTCTATCTCGTCCAAGAGTTGATTGCGGGACATGATTTGAGTCACGAATTTAACCCCTCTCAACAAACGGGAGCGCAGGGAGTGCGGTTCAGTGAAAGTCAAGTCATTCAATTGTTGTATGATATTTTAGAAGTATTGCGATTTGTCCATCAACAAAATATCATCCACCGCGATATCAAGCCCTCTAATCTAATGCGGCGCGATGTTGATGGTAGGATTGTCTTGATTGATTTTGGGGCAGTCAAAGAAATCGGCAGCAAACTACAATATTCTCAAGGACAACCGCCGACAGTTGTTATTGGCACTGAGGGATATATGCCCAGCGAACAAGAAAATGGGTATCCCAAATCGTGCAGCGATATCTATGCAGTCGGAATGACGGCTATCCAAGCACTGACGGGGGTATTTCCTAACCAGTTGCCAAAAGATCCGAATACCCTAGAAGTTATGTGGAGGGAACGAGTATCAGTCAGTCCAAAATTAGCAGACATTTTAGATAAAATGGTGCGATACCAATGGCAACAGCGCTACCAGTCAGCCGATGAAGCTTTAAGCGCGATTCAGCCTCTAGTAGCATCCTCAACATTGCCGACAATTGTTTCCGCTCCTCCGGGTTTGCCTTGGCTCAATTCACCACACATAAAAAAATTGTTAATAGGTTTAGTCAGCTTAGGAATTCTCGTTGTTGGTGGGATTTTTATTCCTCAATTTGTGTGTGATAACAGAATCATGCCAGCAGCTAATTTATGCCCCAGGAAACCGATTCTTTAAACTCGATCGTTCAAATAGATCTCATTGGTAAAAAATATGACCAAAGAACAATATGACCGAATTCTTCACACTGCCGGGTTCTTACTGGCATTAGTTGTTGCTATTCCCGTAGTTTATAACTTTGAAAAACAAAGATTTTTTTGGCAAACAGATTTAGCAGAGAGGCAGATTCAGCAACAGCAGAATATTCGATCTAACCCGAATGCTAAGCTATAGTGGATATTTTTTAGAGAAGCGGGAAGGCGATTGCAAATAATTCATCAAAAAAGCGATTGCCCGCCGGATGAGGAGGGCGATCGCTCAATTATCACCTATAATTCCAATCAATCCATATTTCAGAGATTGCATATCTACATCTTGAAGCCTTCCCAGTTTTTTCAGTATCAGTTGCTTCTCAATTGTCGTAATAACTGGCTTAATCATAGAAGCTTTTAGAAGACCTGCCGATCGCCAATCTGCGATGATGATATCACCGACTTTCGGGCTACTGCTAACTTGACTGGTTATAGCCATAACAATGCGATCGCGCATACCTTCTTCCCATGTAAAACAAGCGTCTCGCCTGTCCATCCCTGCGGTTCAATTCCCCTTACCTAGCCCGCACAACCAACACCGAACAAGGAGCCTCAGCCACAACCTCAGCACTCACCGAACCCTCCAAAATCCGCTTCAAACCAGTCAAACCGCGACAGCCGATCGCAATTAAATCCGCTTTATAAATATTCGCCAAACGCAAAATCTCCTCGGCTGGTTCCCCCGCAACAATCTCCAACTCACTCTGGCAAGGCAACATTTCCTGATAAGATTGCAACAACTTCTCTACTTCTCGGTAAGCAATCTCATTTCCCTGAGGGTGAGGTCGATCGACCACCGCATCAAAATCCAACGTACCAGAACTCACAACATGAACTAAAATCACCTTCGCCGTCGGTTCTAGTTTAAACTGCCCCACAGCTTGCAAAACCTGTGCTGCAAACTCAGAATTGTCGATCGCCACCAAAACAGTATTCAATATAATGCACCTTTAAATCTCAGATATTAGACTTTAAACTTCTGATTGATAGTCGCCTACTTTCCCCAATTTAGCGCTTCCCACCAACAGCATCATTAACTACACAGCAACCCGGTTTCTTAACATAATTGCGTCATTCAGTTGACAGTTGACAGTTGACAGTTGACAGCGAATTCTACCAGAAAGGAAGAGAATTGGAGTAATGAATCGTCTGGTTTTAATTTCTCCTTACAAGCGAGAGGCTTTTAAGCAATTCTTTTTGGTAATTTAAGCAAGATAAGCTGTTCTACATTTAAATTGTATGTCAAAAATCACTTAAACACTCTTGTGGGACGTTGCTCCGAGTAGCGTCCCGAATATACAATTTAAATGTGCAACAGCTTATTGAAAGAAACCGGGTTTCTTAAGCCCGAAGTGCGTAAATATCGATCGCCAACTTCAAATCTACCATCTAAAACTCATCATCCCCCTCATTTTCAGTCCGCAGCCGCACCGAATCAGCGTGAGAAGGCAAACCCTCAGCTTCGGCCAAAACATTAATCGCCTTAGCCACCTTTTTCAACGCAGTCGGCGAATAGTCAATCAAACTCGAATGCTTCATAAAAGTTTCCACACAAAGCGGCGACGCATAGCGCGGAGCTCCTGAAGTCGGCAAAGTGTGATTCGGGCCAGCCAAATAATCTCCCACAGCTTCCGGTGTGGAATAGCCCAAGAAAATTGCCCCAGCGTGCCGAATTTGGTCTAGCAAAGCCCAGGGATCTGCCACTTGCAATTCCAAGTGTTCGGGAGCAAACTCGTTAGAGAGTTCCGCCGCCGCCTTCAGAGACTCAACCACTACGACTAAACCGTAATTTGCGATCGCCTTTTCCGTCAAAGTTCGGCGCGGGTGATTTGCCAATTGTTTGTCTACCTCAGCCACGACTTTTCTCGCCAGCACCGAATCCGCTGTCAGCAGAATCGCCGAGGCCATCGAATCGTGTTCAGCTTGAGCCAGCATATCCGCAGCCACGTGGACGGGATTAGCCTTACCATCAGCGATAATCAACACTTCTGACGGGCCCGCCAGAGAATCGATGCCGACAGTCCCATAAACCAGTTTTTTCGCCAGCGTGACGTAAATATTCCCCGGCCCAGTAATTAAATCCACCTTCGGAATAGTTTCTGTACCGTAGGCCAAAGCTGCGATCGCCTGGGCCCCACCCACCCGATAAATCTCATCAACTCCCGCCTCCTGAGCCGCTACCAGCACCGCAGGATTCATTTTCTTCTCCTGTCCGGGGGGAGTACACATCACCAGTTTCGGAACCTTGGCGACCTTCGCAGGCACCGCATTCATGATTACTGAGCTGGGATAGGAGGCCTGACCGCCAGGAATATAAATTCCCGCGCGATCGACTGGCGTGTAGCGCTTGCCCAAAACAACCTCGTCATCACCAAACTGCACCCAAGACTTGGGGACGCGCTGTCGGTGAAACGCTTCTACCTGTTTGCAAGCCAACCGGATGGCATTTAATAATTCTTTCGATATTTGCTGATAAGCAGCATCCAATTCGGCGCCACTCACGCGCAAATCCGCCGCATTTAGGGTCATGCGGTCAAATTCAGCAGTATATTGCAGCACAGCCTGATCGCCTTTGCGTCTTACAGCTTGCAGCACCTCGCGCACGGTGGCTTCTTTGTGAATAACAAGTTCGTCGTGGGTGCGATCGCAGATTCGTCGCAGTTCAGCTTGCGCCTCAACCCACTGAGTAATAATTCGCAGCATGGAGATTAGGAATGCCGTCAATAATTCACGCTTGATTTGCTTGACAATTGGGGATTTTTGTGACTATCTCCTGGATAAGTCAGCCACCACCAGTCCACAAGCTTAAACCGCGAGTCTCGCGGCTGTTTCAAAGGCTTCGTTTCCCATCGTCAGTGCAGCGTTTAAATCTCTGTCGAGGATTTTTTTGCCAAACTGACGACAAGTCACAACCTTCCTTGAGGAATTGCCTTTGATACTCCCCAGCCCTAAAGGGACGGAGATTCTTGAAGAGTTCGTATTTGAACTTTCAAAGGCGAAATCAAAGCGCCTCTACCCACTCAGCTTAGACAAATCCAAACTTTGCGTATACTTTTAGCTTTTTTATGTTTTCGGAGTCCATCACTAATGCCAAAGATACGGTACGCTCAACAACCTGCCTTTTGTTTGCCCTTTAACTATTCCGAATCAAGTCGGATATGTCCGTTGCCGGGATTTCACCGCACTAGGTTGTTTCAACACGCAGATGGTTATTCTTACTTGCTACTTGAATTATATCAAATACTCAAGGCGGTTGAAACCGCCGCCGACTTATCCCCGTGTCTGAAGCCAGGGGTACGGGAGGCTCGTTTTTGGGTCAGAGCACCGGGTGCACAGAGGGAGGGAGAGGGAGAGAGGGAGAGGGGGGAGGGGAAGAGAGGGGGAGAGGGAGAGCGGGGGAGGGGGAGAAGGAAAAAATCTTCCCTCTTCCCTTCTTCCCTCTTCCCTTCTTCCCTCTTCCCTTCTTCCCTCTTCCCTCTTCCCTCTTCCTTCTTCCCTCTTCCTTCTTCCTTCGACGAAGCCCAAATAACCCGTACTCTTTGTTATAGCTTAACTTGGATTTTTCAGGGAATGGGATTTTGAGCCGAATCGATGCTATATTAGTTTTTTCGACACCTGATAATTTTTTATAAAAAAACGCCAAGTTATTGTATACTTGAAAATTGCGCGCAATAAACCGTGACTTTAACTCGTGACGGTGGAAACCCCGCAAGACGCCTCGATCGCACCCTTGTCATACCTTTGGGTATCGTCAGAGGTAAAAAAAGGGCAGTTAAATGAGTCAATTAAAAATTATTGCGCGATCGCCCTTGAAAAAGTAGCCCCAGGCTCAGCTTGAATCCGATCGATCGGCTCATGGCTGACTCAGCTTTAAAAAAAATCAAGCTTTTTGCGGCTCCCACCCGAAAAGATTGTCCCTCAAAATCTCCGTGTCTTGAGACTATCTTGAGACCATGATGTATCAATCAATACCTACTTCCACAAACTGAACTATGGCAAATATTAAGTCCGCCGTCAAACGAGTCAAAATCGCCGAGCGCAACCGCTTGTACAACAAGTCGTACAAGTCAGCGGTAAAAACTTTGATGAAAAAGTATTTTGCAGCCGTCGATAAATACGCCGCATCTCCGACACCAGAATTAATGCAAGAAGTCCAGCAGCGGATGTCTGAGGCCTATAGCAAAATAGACAAAGCTGTGAAAAAAGGTGTATTGCACCGTAACAACGGCGCTCGCAAAAAGTCCCGCTTGGCAAGAACCCTCAAGCCACACGAAACACAAGTAGCATCCTAAGACAGAAGAAGGAAGTTCGGCAACGGATTTTGTAACGGATGTAACGGATGTAAAGGATGGAAGTCCGATGGAAGTCGGTAGAAGGAAGAAGTTCGGCAACGGACTTTGTAACGGATGTAAAGGATGGAAGTCGGAAGAAGGAAAAAAGTAGGAGGAAGTAAGGAAGAGAAAAGATTTTTCCCCTCTCCCCCTCTCCCCCTCTCCCCCTCCCCCACTCTCGCACTCCCCCACTCTCTCACTCTCTCACTCTCCCATTCGCCCATGCAGCTCATCGATACTCACGTTCATATCAACTTTCAGACTTTCAAGTCGGATTTAGAAGCCATTCGAGAACGCTGGCGGGAAGCTGGTGTGGTTCGATTGGTTCATTCTTGTGTAGAACCCGAAGAGTTTGCTGGAATTCAAGCAATTGCCAATCAGTTTGCAGAAGTCTCTTTTGCGGTGGGGCTTCATCCCCTAGATGCCGCCAAGTGGAAAGACGAAACTGCAAGCTTGATTAGGGAATTAGCAAGTTCTGACTCTCGGGTAGTGGCGATCGGCGAAACAGGACTAGACTTTTTTAAGGCTGACGATCGCGAACACCAGTTTAAAGTGTTTGAGGCACAGCTTGAAATTGCTCAGGAACTTGACAAACCAGTCATTATCCACTGTCGCGATGCCGCCGCCCCGATGGCCGAAATGCTGCGGAATTTTTGGGAAAGACGCGGCCCGGTGCGCGGGGTGATGCACTGCTGGGGGGGCACGCCAGAAGAAACCCAGTGGTTTTTAGACTTGGGTTTCTACATTAGTTTTAGCGGCACTGTCACCTTTAAAAAAGCCTTGCAAATACAAGAATCAGCTTGTATGGTAAATAGCGATCGCATCCTAGTCGAGACAGATTGCCCTTTTCTCGCGCCCGTACCCCAGCGGGGAAAACGCAACGAACCAGCCTATGTCTACTACGTAGCCGAGCAAGTTGCTAAATTGAGAGGAGTTTCTCTGTTAACTTTGTCCCAGCAGACAACCGAAAATGCCTGTCAGCTATTCGGGTTGTCACTTTAGCTACTAGCGCATAGAGAAACGAGGAAAACAGGTGGAGTTCGGGGCAAAAGATAGGAAAAATCCCATCTATATCCCGATCCAAAAACCGGATTCATCCTTAATCTCAGATTCTTTGGGAGTTGGCGTAGTGCGATCGGATTTGCGTCCTATAATAATAAAAAGAACCGACCGATCGGGCGATCGCTTGCTCTGGGAGCCGTCGCAGTCGCCGAACTGCTAGCTTGGGCGAGGGCGCGCCAACCTTCCGGACAGACAAAAACGTCAAGCAATACCTCAAACTTACACTCAATTTTACACATTACAAGCAACTTGGAACCTCAGCAATTTGGCAATAGCTGTAAAGTCAATTTTAGGAGTCAAATGTGTAAGGGATTTACCCTGGAGTACCAAGAGATCGGATCTAAAAGAATCTCGATCGCAGGCAGAACCCGCACAAAAATAATGCGAGCAACCAATAAAAATAACCGTTGCAGCAGTTGGTAGGCGATCGAAAACATCATATAAATTCTCTCACACAATCCATCAAAAAAACGCAACAAGGTAAAAACGCCAAGCCTTGGCGCCATGTAAAAAGCTAGAGCCACTGCGGAAAAAGGACACCCATGACGACTAAAGATTACACAGAATTCGCCTTCACCTTGCCCGACTTGATCGAAATCCAGCGGGCAAGTTTTCGCTGGTTCCTAGAAGCCGGACTGATTGAAGAACTAGACAGCTTCTCCCCGATTACAGACTACACGGGAAAGCTGGAACTCCACTTCATCGGTAAAGACTTCAAACTCAAGCGCCCGAAATACGACGTAGACGAAGCTAAGCGCCGGGACAGCACCTACTCGGTGCAAATGTATGTCCCCACCCGCTTGATTAACAAAGAAACAGGCGAAATCAAAGAGCAAGAAGTCTTCATCGGCGATTTGCCGTTGATGACCGAACGCGGCACTTTCATTATTAACGGTGCGGAACGAGTCATCGTCAACCAAATCGTCCGATCGCCCGGGGTATACTACAAATCAGAAACCGACAAAAACGGCCGCCGTTCCTACAACGCCAGTCTGATTCCCAACCGCGGCGCGTGGCTCAAGTTTGAGACGGACAAAAACGATCTCGTCTGGGTGAGAATTGACAAAACCCGCAAGCTGTCAGCTCAAGTGCTGCTCAAAGCCCTAGGCTTGACAGACGGCGAAATTTACGATTCTTTGCGCCACCCCGAATACTTCCAAAAGACGATCGAGAAAGAAGGACAATTCGGCGAAGAAGAAGCTTTGATGGAGCTCTACCGCAAGCTGCGTCCGGGCGAACCCCCCACCGTCGCGGGCGGCGAACAACTCCTCAATTCGCGCTTTTTCGACCCCAAACGCTACGATTTGGGCCGGGTAGGCCGCTACAAACTCAACAAAAAACTGCGGTTGACAGTCCCCGATACGATGCGGGTACTGACATCCCAAGATATCTTGACGGCGATCGACTATTTGATCAACCTCGAATTCGACATCGGTTCTACCGATGACATCGACCACTTAGGCAACCGTCGCGTCCGCAGTGTCGGCGAACTGTTGCAAAACCAAGTGCGCGTCGGATTGAACCGCCTAGAACGGATTATCCGCGAACGGATGACCGTTTCCGATGCCGACGCCCTCAGCCCTGCTTCCCTAGTTAACCCGAAACCGCTGGTAGCCGCCATTAAGGAATTCTTCGGTTCCTCGCAGCTATCTCAGTTCATGGATCAAACCAATCCTTTAGCAGAACTGACCCACAAACGCCGGCTGTCCGCCCTCGGCCCAGGAGGCTTAACTCGCGAACGCGCAGGTTTCGCAGTGCGGGACATTCACCCGTCTCACTACGGCCGGATTTGCCCCATTGAAACACCAGAAGGCCCTAACGCCGGACTCATCGGTTCTTTGGCAACCCACGCCCGCGTCAACCCCTACGGCTTTATCGAAACCCCATTTTACCCAGTCGAAAAAGGACAGGTACTGCGGGACAAAGCCCCGGTTTACATGACAGCCGATGAAGAAGACGACTTGCGCGTCGCCCCCGGAGACATCAGCCTCGACGAAAACAACAACCTCTTGGGCGAAACCGTAGCCGTGCGTTACCGCCAAGAATTCACCACCACCACCCCGATGCAGGTGGACTACATGGCGATTTCTCCAGTGCAAATCGTTTCCGTCGCCACCTCCCTGATCCCGTTCTTGGAACACGACGACGCCAACCGAGCTCTGATGGGCTCGAATATGCAGCGGCAAGCTGTGCCGCTACTGAAACCAGAACGTCCTCTCGTGGGTACGGGCTTGGAAGCTCAAGCCGCCCGAGATTCCGGGATGGTAGTAGTTTCTAAGGTCAACGGCGAAGTAATTTACATCGACGCTACCCGGATTATTGTCAAGCCCCTGGCGATAGATGCCGAGTCGAATTCCAGCGAAGAACATTTCATGATTCGCGAATACGACGAGCTCAAAACCAAACAGCCCTCGGTGTGGAAGCAAAAATATGCCGGCTGCATCGAACACGAACTGCAAAAATATCAGCGATCGAACCAGGATACCTGTTTAAACCAGCGTCCTTTGATCTATGAGGGCGATCGCGTCGTAGCCGGTCAAGTGCTCGCCGACGGTTCCTCCACCGAAGGCGCCGAACTCGCCCTGGGACACAACATCCTCGTAGCTTATATGCCCTGGGAGGGATACAACTACGAAGACGCTATGCTCATTAGCGAGCGTTTGGTGTACGAAGACGTATACACCTCGATTCACATCGAGAAATACGAAATCGAAGCCCGCCAAACCAAACTCGGCCCCGAAGAAATCACCCGAGAAATTCCCAACGTCGGCGAAGACGCGCTGCGCCAGCTAGACGAACAGGGCATCATCCGCAAAGGTGCTTGGGTAGAAGCCAGCGACATTCTAGTCGGCAAAGTCACCCCCAAAGGCGAATCCGACCAACCCCCCGAAGAAAAACTGCTCAGAGCAATCTTCGGCGAAAAAGCCCGAGACGTGCGCGACAACTCCCTGCGCGTCCCTAACGGCGAAAAAGGCCGCGTCGTAGACGTGCGGGTTTTTACCCGGGAACAGGGCGACGAACTGCCCCCCGGCGCCAACATGGTTGTCCGCGTTTACGTAGCCCAAAAACGCAAGATTCAAGTCGGCGACAAAATGGCCGGCCGCCACGGTAACAAAGGTATCGTCTCCCGGATTCTGCCGATGGAAGATATGCCCTACCTGCCCGACGGCACCCCGGTTGACATCGTACTCAACCCGTTGGGCGTACCGTCGCGGATGAATGTAGGTCAGATTTTCGAGTGCTTGCTGGGCTGGGCCGGCGAAAATTTGTCGATGCGGTTCAAGATGGTGCCGTTTGACGAAATGCACGGGGCTGAAAAGTCGCGGGAAACCGTTCACGGCAAATTAGAGGAGGCGCGGGAAAAAACTGGCAAACCTTGGGTATTTAACGAAAAACACCCAGGCAAAACTATAGTTTACGACGGCCGCACCGGCGAACCGTTCGATCGCCCGGTGACAGTCGGCATCGCCTATATGCTCAAACTCGTCCACTTGGTAGACGACAAAATCCACGCCCGGAGCACGGGGCCTTACTCGCTGGTAACGCAGCAGCCTTTGGGCGGCAAAGCGCAGCAGGGGGGTCAGCGGTTCGGAGAAATGGAAGTTTGGGCGCTCGAAGCGTTCGGCGCAGCTTATACTTTGCAAGAGTTGCTGACTGTCAAGTCGGATGATATGCAGGGTAGAAATGAGGCTTTGAATGCGATCGTCAAAGGCAAAGCCATTCCCCGCCCCGGTACGCCGGAATCCTTCAAAGTGCTGATGCGAGAGTTGCAGTCTTTGTGCTTGGACATTGCCGTGCACAAGGTGAATACGAACGACGAAGGCAGCGAGCACGTAGAAGTGGATTTGATGGCAGATGCTGGCGGGCGGCGATCGCCCTCCAGGCCTACTTACGAATCGCTTTCTCGCGACGAACTCGACGAGGATTAGGAATTAAAGATTTTAGATTTTTTGGCAACATTCAATCTAAAATCTTTAATCGATACTCTCAAATGAAAATGCCTCAACAGTGTTCGTACCACTGTTGAGGCGAATCAACGCTCTAACTAAGGAGATGCGCTGACATGATTATTGTAACAGTTATCCCTGGAATTGAAGGAGAATTCGATCGGGAGACAGGCTGTATTAATTGGCAAGGCAGTAAGTTTGGCAACGGTTACGGGCGCAAGTGGATCGATGGCAAAACGGTATTAGTTCACCGATTAGTCCTCGAATCGAAAATAACAGGATTCCTCGATTCCGGTTATTTGGCTTGCCACACCTGCGACAATCGAAGCTGCATCAACCCGGAACATCTGGTAGCTGGATCTCCTGCTGAGAATACCGGGCAGATGATGGAGCGCGATCGTAAAACCCCCAGACGCAAAAGTATTCCGGGAAGTGGTAAATTGTCCATCCAACAATTGCGGGAAATTCAGACTAAATATTTATCTGGAACAGCCAAGAACCGCCTAGTAAAAGAGTACGGGGTACAATATGAAACTATTGCTAAGATACTTCAGGCAAATATCCCCGATAACTTCACCACAGTTTCCCCACGCTTTTTAGGAGAAATTAAAGACAACGGCTGCATAATTTTCCAAGGTGCAAAAGACGGTTCAGGCTATGGCAGGTACTTTGAAAATGGGAAATCAAATTCAGTTACTCGTGCTGTTTTAGCAGAGAAATTAGGATATGAACTTCCCACCTATATGGATGCTTGTCATACTTGCGATACTCCCAGTTGTATTAATCCAGAACACCTCTGGGCTGGTACTCGCACTCAGAATTTATTCGATGCTTCCAAAAAAGGACGCACCCAAGGAAAAAGTCATCCCCTTTCCAATGCCAAATTAGAGTAGCAAAGAAATGGAGTAAATCGGAGTTTCCGGTTTACCCCAGGGATAAAAACCCTGCTACGCCAGAATAAGATCCTTGAGATCTACGCTACCTGAGGTCAAAACCCCAATAGGATTCGCTAGTTCTAAGCGGTTTGGCAAATAGAACATTGCCTAGTTTCTAAAGGTGAAACACTATTGCCAGTAACAAGTCTCAGGAGCATTTTCAAAGCAAACATCACCCGAAAGGCGAAGCAGAAATGCAACCAACCAAACAACAGAACTGGGTATTTCAGCTCAACGGAGATAAGCAACCGTTAGATATGATTCACCCCGGCAGATGTCGAGAATTACAAAATCGTGGGAAGCTTGCCAGTTTTCGCAGATTTCCTTATGTCGCAATCCAGCAAAAAACAATCGAAAGTCTCCAAACAAAGGAATACATCCTCAAGATTGACCCAGGTAGTCAGTGGACGGGGTTTGCCATTCAATGTGGTAATGATATTTTGTTTCGAGCCGAACTAAATCACCGAGGAGAATCAATCAAGTTAGATTTAGTTAAACGAGCAGGGTTTAGACGTGGAAGACGTTCGCGCAATTTACGCTATCGCAAGAAACGTTTTAATCGTGCCAAGCCAGAGGGTTGGTTAGCTCCATCAATTCGACACAGAGTGCTAACAGTTGAAACTTGGATTAAACGCTTTATGCGGTATTGTCCAATTGCCTGCATCGAAATTGAACAAGTTCGGTTTGATATGCAAAAGTTAGCTAACCCAGAGATAGATGGAGTTGAATACCAGCAAGGTGAATTACAAGGATACGAAGTGCGTGAATACTTGTTGCAAAAGTGGGGTAGAAAATGCGCTTACTGTGGCACAGAAAACGTACCTCTAGAAGTTGAGCACATTCAACCTAAATCGAAAGGAGGGAGCAATCGCATTGGAAATCTAACTCTAGCTTGTCATGTCTGTAATGTCAAAAAAGGTAACTTGGACGTTCGCGATTTCTTGGCAAAATCGCCTGACATTTTGAAGCAAGTTCTAGAGAATGCCACGAAACCTTTAAAAGATGCTGCTGCGGTCAATTCAACCAGATACGCAATTGTGAAAATGGCTAAATCTATTTGCCAGAATGTGAAATGCTCCTCAGGTGCAAGAACCAAAATGAATCGAGTGCGTCAAGGTCTTGAAAAAACTCACAGCCTTGATGCTGCTTGTGTTGGCGAGTCTGGGGCAAGCATTCAAGTTAGAACCGCTCGACCTTTATTGATTACCTGCAAAGGTCATGGCAGCCGCCAATCCATTCGAGTTAATGCTTCTGGATTTCCGGCAGTAAAAAATGCTAAAACTGTTTTCACTCACATTATAGCAGGTGATGTAGTCAAGTTTACTATTGGCAAAGACCGGAAAAAAGCTCAAGCTGGAACTTATACGGCAAGAGTTAAAACACCGACTCCAAAAGGGTTTGAGGTTTTGCTCGATGGCGCGAGAATAAGTCTCTCAACCATGAGCAATGTAGTCTTCGTACATAGGAGTGACGGCTATGGCTATGAGCTTTAATTTGCTCGCATTGACTCCGGATCACTCCAATAAAACGATTTCTAGCGATCGGACTGGGAAAAAGTCCGAGAAATCCGGCAAAAACTAGCAGCAGGAGAGAGAATGAAGGATCTAGCTGAAGCATACGGCGTAAATCCGATAACTATACACAATATTAAGTATCACCTGACTTGGAAGGAAGAAGGCGAAGAGGTTCCGATTCCTCGCATGGGTGGATATCTCGATCGCAAGCTGACTTTTGCTCAAGCACAGGATGTGCGAGAACGAGTTAAAGCTGGAGAATCCATTGCTAAAATTGCTCTGGAATTTGCAGTATCGACAAGTGTCATTTATGACATTAAAAATAATGTCACATATAAAGGAGTCTGACATTGATTTAATTGCCAAAGAATCAATCAAAACAGATAAATTACAGCAAATAATTTCAAGTAAATCCATCGATTGGAGTCAAGAATGGCTAAGATAGAACAACGATTTGATTACGTAAAGATTGGGTTAGCTTCACCAGAAAGAATTCGACAATGGGGAGAAAGAACTTTACCCAATGGTCAGCTAACTGGCGAAATTATCAAACCAGAAACAATTAATTACCGTACATTAAAACCGGAAATGGACGGATTGTTTTGCGAGCGCATTTTTGGGCCTGCAAAAGATTGGGAATGTCATTGTGGTAAGTACAAAAGAGTCCGTCATAGAGGCATTGTTTGCGAGAGATGCGGTGTTGAAGTTACTGAATCTCGCGTCCGCCGCCACCGCATGGGATTTATCAAATTAGCAGCTCCAGTGGCTCACGTTTGGTATCTCAAAGGCATCCCCAGTTACATGGCAATTCTGTTAGATATGCCCCTCCGAGATGTCGAACAAATTGTCTATTTCAATGCCTATGTTGTGCTGAATGCTGGTAATGCGGAAAAGCTTCAATACAAGCAATTGCTCACTGAAGATGCTTGGCTGGAAATAGAAGATGAACTTTACAGCGAAGATTCCACGCTGACAGGCGTAGAAGTAGGCATTGGTGCGGAAGCTTTGCAAGTTTTGCTGCAAAATATTCCGCTAGAAAGCGAAGCGGAAAAGCTGCGGGAAGATATTGCTAATGCTAAAGGTCAAAAACGCGCGAAGTTAATTAAGCGTTTGCGGGTAATTGACAACTTTATTGCTACGGGTTCTCATCCCGATTGGATGGTACTCAATGTGATCCCGGTGATTCCCCCAGACTTGCGGCCGATGGTACAGCTAGACGGTGGACGCTTTGCAACCAGTGACCTCAATGACCTTTATCGCAGAGTTATTAACCGCAACAATCGCTTAGCCAGATTGCAAGAAATTTTGGCACCGGAAATTATCATTCGCAACGAAAAGCGGATGTTACAAGAAGCTGTGGATGCGCTAATTGATAACGGTCGCCGGGGCCGGACTGTGGTGGGCGCAAACAACCGTCCGCTGAAGTCGCTTTCCGACATTATTGAAGGGAAACAAGGTCGTTTCCGGCAAAACTTGCTGGGTAAACGGGTTGACTACTCTGGACGTTCGGTAATTGTGGTGGGGCCGAAACTGAAGATTCATCAGTGCGGTTTGCCGAGGGAAATGGCGATCGAGCTTTTCCAGCCCTTTGTCATCCACCGCCTGATCCGTCAAGGATTGGTCAACAACATCAAAGCAGCCAAAAAACTGATTCAACGCAACGATCCTAGCGTTTGGGACGTGCTGCAAGAAGTGATTGAAGGACACCCCGTCATGCTGAACCGGGCTCCTACACTTCACCGTTTGGGGATTCAAGCTTTTGAGCCGATTTTGGTGGACGGGAGGGCGATTCAGCTTCACCCGCTAGTCTGTCCGGCTTTTAACGCTGACTTTGATGGCGACCAAATGGCGGTACACGTTCCTTTGTCTCTGGAATCTCAGGCTGAAGCGCGCTTGCTGATGCTGGCTTCTAATAACATTATGTCGCCGGCAACCGGAAGACCGATCGTCACTCCTTCTCAAGATATGGTGCTCGGTTGCTATTACTTGACAGCCGACAATCCTAACGGTCAAAAAGGAGCAGGTCACTACTTCTCTAATCTTAATGATGCGGTTGTCGCTTACGAACAAGGAATCGTGGACTTGCACTCCTACGTGTGGGTGAGGTTTCAAGGCGCGATCGAAAACACGGAACCCGAAGGTGAACCGCTGAAGGTCGATCGATCGACTGACGGTACTGTGACGAAAGAATACAAGTTCCGCCGCGTTCGGGAAGATGCAGAGGGTAAGAGGATCAATCAGTTTATTCGGACTACTCCGGGCAGGATTATTTATCACCAAACGATCGAATCGGTAATTAACAATTAGAAAGATGTTCAACAGTTGACAGTTGACAATTGACAGTTGACAGTTGACCGTGGTAGAGCGACCTCTACCTATAAGTCAGAGGATTCAAACAGTGAATAATTTTGTTTTATTTCCCCCTCGAAGGAGGAGGCTTTAAACTCATTATTCTTGGTGATTGGTGATTGGCAAGTCCGAAAGACGAAAAAAATGAGGTGCGACTTAGTGCCGACGCACACGAGGCGCACCCTAAATATCGATATTAGGCTGCTGAAATTTTATTAATTACCAATGACTGATGACCAATGACAAATGACTCATGACTAATAACGTTCGCGAGCGCGGACAGAACTAATGACTAAATTACTAACAACAGAAAAATGACAGAAAAGAAGGAAATTGTTTTTCGCAATCGAGTTGTTGACAAAGGTCAGCTCAAAAAATTAATCTCTTGGTCATTCATGAACTATGGAACGGCCCGCACGGCGCAAATGGCCGACAAACTCAAAGACTTGGGTTTTCGGTTTGCGACCAGAGCCGGAGTTTCGATTAGCGTAGACGACTTGCAAGTACCGCCAATCAAACGACAACTGCTCGAAGCAGCCGAAGAAGAAATCAGAATCACCGAACAGAAATATACCAGAGGCGAAATCACAGAAGTCGAACGCTTCCAAAAAGTAATCGATACCTGGAACAGCACCTCGGAAGACCTCAAAGACGAAGTAGTCAAAAACTTCCGAGCCACAGACCCGCTCAACTCGGTGTACATGATGGCCTTCTCCGGCGCCCGGGGGAACATCTCCCAAGTACGGCAACTCGTCGGAATGCGTGGATTGATGGCAGACCCCCAAGGCGAAATCATCGACTTGCCAATTAAAACCAACTTCCGGGAAGGACTCACCGTTACCGAGTACATCATTTCCTCCTACGGAGCGCGCAAAGGCTTAGTAGATACGGCCCTCCGCACCGCCGACTCGGGCTACCTGACTCGTCGGTTAGTGGATGTATCCCAAGATGTCATCGTGCGGGAAGTAGACTGCGGCACCCAGCGCGGGATTCGCGTGCGGCCGATGACTGACGGTGCTACTGTGCTGATTCCCCTGAAAGATCGGCTTCTGGGGCGGGTGTTGGCCCGAGATGTGGTCAATCCCAAAACCAAAGAAATCGTGACTTTTGAGAAGGAAAGAGCCGTCCGCAACCAGCCGATTACTGAGGAGCTGGCAGGGGAAATCGGTAAATCCGGAGTGCCAGAAGTTTATTTACGATCGCCCCTAACTTGCGAAGCCACCCGTTCGGTTTGCCAGTGCTGCTACGGTTGGAGTCTCGCCCACTTGCAAATGGTGGATATGGGAGAAGCGATCGGGATTATTGCCGCCCAGTCGATCGGGGAACCGGGAACCCAACTCACCATGCGTACCTTCCACACGGGCGGCGTATTTACTGGAGAAGTTGCAAAACAAGAACGGGCACCATTTCCCGGTACCGCCAAGTTCAAGAACTTACGCACCCGCGCCTTCCGTACCAGACACGGTGAAGAAGCCCTCGTCGCCGAAAACAACGGCAAACTTGTATTCGAGGGCGACGGCTACGAAGAAGGCAAATCCGGCGCCAAAAATCAGAAACTGAAAGTAGAATTCGCGATCGTCCAAGGTTCGACTCTGATGGTCAAAGACGGACAGCGCGCCATCCCCGGTCAAGTTTTGGCAGAAGTGCCGATCGTCGGACGCGCTGCCCGCAAAACCACGGAAAAAGTCACGACGGACGTAGCATCCGACTTGGCCGGCGAAGCTAAGTTTGCCGATTTGGTACCGGAAGAAAAAACCGACCGTCAAGGCAATACCACCCGCACCGCCAGCAGGGGCGGGCTGATTTGGATTCTTTCCGGCGAAGTCTACAACTTGCTCCCGGGTGCTGAACCTGCCGTCAAAAATGGCGATCGCATCGCAGCCAACAGCGTCATCGCCGAAACCAAACTGATCTCCGAACACGGCGGCGTAGTCCGCATCGCTGACGAGCGAGAAATCGAAATCATCACCGCTCAAGTGCTGTTAGACCAAGCGATCGTCCGGGCAGAAAGTGCGGGCGGCCGCGACCACTACATCATCGAAACCGCTTCCAAGCAACGGTTTTCGCTGAAAACAGCACCAGGAAGCAAAGTCATCAACGGTGAAGTCGTGGCAGAATTGCTCGACGACAGCTACCGCACCGCCACCGGAGGCATCGTCAAATACGCCGGTGTCGAAGTCCACAAGCGCGGCAAAGCCAAACTCGGCTACGAAGTGGTCAAGGGCGGCACCCTGCTGTGGATTCCCGAAGAATGCCACGAAGTCAACAAAGACATCTCCCTGCTGTTGGTAGAAGACGGCCAGTACGTCGAAGCCGGTACCGAAGTTGTCAAAGATATTTTCTGCCAAACCAGCGGTGCGGTAGAAGTTACTCAGAAAAACGACATCCTCCGGGAAATTGTGATCAAGCCCGGGACGCTGCACTCGGTCGATCGCCCGCCGCTCACATTGGGCGAAGGTCAAATAGTCAGCGCCGGTCAAGAAATCTTCCCCGGCTTGGTTGCCGAAGAACTCGGCTATGCCGAATACATCGAAACCCCCGAAGGGCCGGCATTGCTGCTGCGCCCCGTCGTCGAGTTCCCCGTACCCGACAAACCGCCCGTACCTTCTCAAACAGCGCTCAATGAGT
This sequence comes from Microcoleus sp. CAWBG58, assembly GCF_020883045.1. NCBI lineage: Bacteria > Bacillati > Cyanobacteriota > Cyanophyceae > Oscillatoriales > Microcoleaceae > Microcoleus > Microcoleus sp. CAWBG58. The sequence goes on from NZ_JAHRFA010000059.1 coordinate 36,606, forward strand.
CGATCGCCCTCAAAGCAGTCCAGCGCCTCCCCTACAAAGACGGAGAGCGCGTCAAATCAGTCGAAGGACTGGAACTGCTGCGGACTCAGCTCATCTTAGAAATCGGTTCCGGGGCGCCGCAACTGGCAGCGGATATCGAACTTTTGCCCGATGAGGGGGACGCTTTGGCTTTTGGTGCTGACGGTTCCGGCCCGGCGTGGGGTGGCGACGAAGCGGCCGTGGAGTCGCAAGAACTGGCTCTGGTTGAAGGCGAGGAAGTCCCAGCACCTTCTCGGATTTTCCGCTTGCAGTTGGTAATTTTGGAATCGCTGGTAATTCGGCGGGACGTATCGGCCGATCCGACCCAAGGCAGCACCCACACCAGGCTGCTGGTAGAGGATGGACAGTCGATCGCCCCCAGCGCAGTAGTCGCCCGCACCGAGATTCTCTGCAAAGAAGCGGGGATCGTCCGGGGCATCCGCGAAGGGCAGGGCGAACCCATCCGCCGGTTGTTAGTCATGCGGGATGCCGATTCTGTGACAGTTTCAGTAGCGGGTACGCCGGAAGTTAGCCCCGGTCAATTACTCGTAGCCGGTACCGAAGTAGCGCCGGGAGTCATTCTGGAAGAGTCCGGCCAAGTCGTGAAAGTTATACCAGCCTCCGATAGCGGAGAACAAGCCAAAATAGTTTTGCGAGTAGCCCGTCCTTACCGGGTTTCCGGGGGTGCGGTGCTCCACGTAGACGATGGCGACTTGGTGCAACGCGGCGACAACTTAGTCATTCTGGTGTTCGAGCGAGCCAAAACTGGGGACATCATTCAAGGTTTACCGCGGATTGAGGAATTGCTCGAAGGCCGGAAACCGAAGGAAGCTTGCATTTTAGCCAAGCGCCCAGGGACGGCTCAGGTAGTTAACGACGACGATATGATCGAACTGGCAGTAGTAGAAGATGACGGCCGGATCGAGCAATATCCTTTATTACCCGGCCAAAACCCGATCGTCACTGACGGACAGCGCGTTGGCGTCGCCGAAGCCTTAACCGACGGGCCCGCCAACCCCCACGAAATTCTGGAAGTATTTTTCCAGGTACTCAAAGAGCGCCAGCCTACCTTCGAGGCTGCTTTGGAGAGTTTCCAGCAGGTGCAGACTTTCCTCGTCAACGAAGTGCAATCGGTTTACCAGTCTCAAGGCGTGGATATTTCCGACAAACACATCGAAGTCATCGTCCGCCAGATGACCAACAAAGTGCGGATGGAGGATGGCGGCGACACCACCATGCTCCCGGGCGAGTTAGTCGAACTGCGCCAAGTCGAACAGGTGAACGAAGCAATGTCGATTACCGGCGGAGCGCCAGCAGATTACACTCCCGTACTGTTGGGGATTACCAAAGCTTCGCTGAATACCGACAGCTTTATTTCCGCTGCTTCCTTCCAAGAAACCACAAGGGTGCTTACCGAAGCTGCGATCGAAGGCAAATCCGACTGGCTGCGCGGCCTCAAGGAAAACGTGATCATCGGCCGCCTGATTCCTGCCGGCACCGGCTTCAATGCCTATGAGGATGCCAGCGTTCAGGATGCCGGTTTTGACGGTGCCGTGTTTGACGACGACATCCAGGATTTGCAGGAGGATGTTGTGGACGATCGCACTGCCCGTCGCAAGTATACGATCGAAAGTCCTTTTGATGTTGGTCGCGCCTCTGACATTGAATCCGATGAGGATTTTGAGGAAGTTGAGGTTGATGAGGACGATTTTGTCCCTGATACTGATGATGATTCCTTAGGTGCGATCGCCGATGATGATGATGATATCGGTTACGACTTCGACGAGGACGAAGAGTAAAACGAGTGTTTTGAGATAGATTGCCGCGCAGCCAGCGATCCTGAACTGCGCGGCAATTTTTGAGAGATCCTCCCAACCAACAGGCGCAAGGGTTGGTTGCAATACGGTTTACATAAGGCAGATCCCCCCTAACCCCCCTTCCCAAGCAGGGTGGATTAATTGTCAGGATAGGAGATATAAAACTACCAAAAGTATCGCTCAAAGGTCGGCTCGCGCGATCGGCCAAGGTACGTAGTTGCGCGAAGAGCGCTCTTTATCGCTCTTTTGTCACTCCAGAAAAATAAAAATTGCAGCCAACTGATGAAACTTATACTCAATGGGCAATCTGGCGATCGCAAACTGATAGGAACCCATACCTCAAGCTCAAAAGGGGAAAGTCTCTCGGTGTAAAAGTTCCAGGTTTTTATATGACGAGAGTGACGAAAGAGCGTTATAAGATTAAGAAAGAGCGCAAAGATCGCAACTACATACCTAATTTGTCTGACGACAATAAAACCGCCCTGCCTAACCCCCCTTCCCAAGGGGGGGACAAGAAAGCTCTTAAGTCCCCCTACAACCAGGGGGATGCGAGGGGGATCTCCGGGGCATAAAAAGTGTTAAGTAAACCGTATTGGGGTTGGTTGAAAAATCTTAAATTTTTGCTTTCAAAACTTAAAATTAAAAATTCACAGCCGAAAGTGCGATCGGCACATCAAATCGCCCGAAAAAAGAACGCAGAAGATATTCAGCCGCAGGCATAAATCAGAATTCAATAAAACTTGAAAATTAAAAATTTTAATTTTTTGAATCAACCTAAAATTAAAATTATTTCTCCCTTATAATACCAATTTAACAAATTAATACAACATTATTAGTTGTAGGCTGTGGATCCACGAAAAATTCGTAGCTATATATCGACAATTTGACAGAGCCGCACCTGACCACAATGGTACGATCGACCAAACACAACATTTATTGTGTCGCAATCTTTTGTCAAAATGGTATTATAAACACGCTCGCATTATTCAAGCCAGTCTGCGAAAATAACTATTTGTTCTGATGTGGGTTTAAGCACGAATTCGTAGGTTAGATTGAACACTAGGTCTTTAAGAAATATCAAGACTTTTCTTAAAAAGTCGATCAAATAAAAGCCGTCCTAGAAGGACGGGGCTGAAGAAGCCAAGTTTTCGGTAAAAGACCGCTAACCCAAGCGTATTAAACTACAAACTTCGTGGCTTCCCTCCGTTACAGTTGTTACATCCGACAGCCGACGAATCCGTTGCTGAACTTCCTGCTTCAAATATGATTCGCTTACTCAGGGAGCAAAGCCTTGATCCGATCGACAAACTCTTGATGGTCTACTACGGGTTTAGAGATGTAACCGTCGGCACCGCTTTGATCCAGAAAAGTTTCTCTATCACCGGCCATCGCGTGAGCCGTCACCAATATAATCGGCAGCGAGGCGGTTTGCGGGTCAGCTTTCAGCAGTTGAGTAATCTTAATGCCGTCAACAGATTTTCCCTGGTACACGCTGCGCGAAAGAGACACGTCCATTAAAATCAAATCAGCTTGGCCGGCCGCAGCAATCTGCATCACCTCTTCAACATTTTCCGTGTGCTTGACAGCTAAGCCCCCCCGCTTAGTAAGTATTTTGGAAAAAACTCGAGCATTAACCAAATCGTCCTCTACAATCAGAACGGTTTTCATAAATAAATATGGGAAGTATGGAAACTTTGCGACATTAGTCCAAAGAGGAACACGGCACGGGGATTAGATTCCCCGTCAAAAATGCAGAGTTTTTAGCGCCATCAGCCGGGAACCCTGAAAAACCCGCATATATTCGTTGAGTGACTACCGTGGGAGGGTGTACAGATGCCGAGAAGCATCCATTACCATCATTTAGACTACTACTACAGACAGATACATTTAACCCGGTAGAAGCTGAAAATCAACCTTTACTGTGTATGGCACAATTTTGTAAGATGCAATCTTACGCCTTTGTTTCGCGGATCTGTCACAGCCTTTAACAAAAGGCTAAAAGTGCCATTTATATCACGCCCGATGCCATGACCGCAAGAAGGGCAAACTGTTGGTTACCTTCTAACTTTTTGTGGTTATGTCCATACTTTGAACAGGTTTTAGATGTATATTCTTCAGTCAGTCTGCTACAATACATCCGCGCTTAGATGCGGAAATGCTTTAACCTAAAATAGGGTGAACCTATTGATATTACTACAATCTACCACAGTCTACTAGAATATTTCAAATAATTGTCTACCTTAGATAGAGTGTTTAGTTGTTTTTTAGAACTAGACCTGACACTGGCGCTCGTCTCACGATCCCCCGGTAGCAAGTTTTTAGTAACCTGTTGTCGATTTAAATTGTATATTTGAATTCTCTATTCCCCTTCACGGTTACATTTTCTCCCCGACGACCGAGAATCTCCCTCTCTCCCCCGAATATCGCAGACAATTTCGGGATTGCTACTGCTTATCCTCTCTTGTGGTCAGGACTCCAACTTGTACCATTTTAGATTTTAGATTTTAGACTGGGGAAGATCGCTCGGATAGGGGTATGAAGGTGGACTGAGGTTGAGGGCAGTTCCATTACTTTTTGTAACTGCTATGGGAGTCTCGGAGCCTTGACAATTATTTTCTTTCTTGCTCTTAGAGTCAAGCAATGTTGATTGACCTACTCGGGCCTTCGCATTCGGATCGGAGTACCCAATATAGCGGGGATGGTTGGGGATTCGCCATTCTCAGTTTTGACCGCTATCGAGCTGGTGTCAGAGGCTTGAGAGTTCGCCCGGATAGATTTGACCCGGCTGAATTCTGAACGATCGGCCTTTGTGAGCGATTATAAGGAAAAGCTTGACTGTGAATCAACCTTCTCGTGGTGGCGGAGGTAAATCGACAGGTAGGCGCAAAGGTAGGCAACATAGACGTTAGCTATCTCACGGGAAGCCCCGCGCTCTATCTGAAAGATGAGCGTCGGGATGAGAGCAGGGCTGTTGACGACGCTCCCTGAACGAATTGGGCGTTGCCCAACAGACTCGCAGGAGATGGAGGAAACAGTCAGTTAACCTCCTGGATTGTCGAAAACCTTGAAATGCCCTCAGAGAATTGTTTTCACGCTATATTGTCAATGGTCGTTGACCCGCCCGACTGCTCGAACAGACAGGCTACAGTAGCGGTCAAACGCTTGCCACAGCAAGACCAGAGTTCGGGGAAGGAATACGCCTAGCCCGTTGGCAATTGCCGTAAATCCATGGTGTATTGTGCGAGTAGAACTTAAACTCCTTGGGACGCAGGGAGCCTGCCCGGTCACTATCACGGGATAGCGAAAGAGTCAGTAGCAATGTGTTGATTGATTCATTGACTAAAACCTCTGGACGCGGTGTAAGACCAACACTATCTTCGGATAGTAGAGGCAACGGCGGATGAAACGGGAAGCCCGCACTGTATGCATAGCATCAGTGTCGAGTACGTCACTGTAAGAGTGGAGAGTAAGAGGCAAGTCTTGCCAGTCTTCGGCACTGCTTTTACCTGTTACATTTATTTTTCTCCTCCCGCTGGGCGGTTTGGTCGAACTATTGGTTCGCTGCACCAGCAAACGCTTTTCATTCGATACAGGCAACCCGATCGCGATCGACCCCGCCCACAAACGGATACCGTGTCCCCACAATCGTCGTGGAGATCCCAAAATTTTAGACTAAGAGTTCAATCCCCGAGATTGATCTGTGGAGTAAATCTAAAGTCTACAATCTAAAATCTAAAATCTATGGACTGACAGGGGCTGTCTTCACTCAGGAATTAACGGACATAAGGACTCATGGCTAAACAACTCAACCTACTTTCCGGGCAAGTAATTTCTACGCCTCTGCACGCCGAGATGCAGCAATCGTACCTCGAATATGCCATGAGTGTGATCGTCGGGCGAGCTTTGCCTGATGTCCGCGACGGTTTAAAACCTGTGCACCGTCGAATTTTGTACGCGATGCACGAACTCGGTTTGACACCAGACCGACCTTACCGCAAGTGCGCCCGGGTAGTTGGAGATGTTTTGGGAAAATATCACCCCCACGGCGACCAATCGGTTTACGATGCTCTGGTGCGGATGGTTCAGGAGTTTTCGAGCCGCTATCCTTTGCTGGCGGGTCACGGCAATTTCGGTTCGGTGGACAATGACCCCGCTGCTGCGATGCGCTACACGGAAACTAGACTGGCATCGATCGCCCACGAAGCCATGCTAACCCAAGTCGGCGATGCAACTGTTGATTTTACTGGTAACTTTGACAATTCCCAGCAGGAACCGACGGCGCTTCCTGCCCAGTTGCCCTTTCTTTTGCTCAACGGCTGTACTGGCATTGCTGTCGGGATGGCTACTAATATCCCGCCGCACAATTTGGGCGAGGTGGTAGACGGTTTAATTGCTTTGATTGAAAATCCGGAGATCTCGGATGAAAAGTTGATCGAACTGATTCCGGGCCCAGATTTTCCGACCGGAGGGGAAATCGTCTCTACAGAGGGCATTTTTGACGCCTACACTAAGGGTAGAGGTAGTATTGCGGTCAGGGGTATAGCTGGGGTGGAAGAAGTGCCTGGGAATCGCAAGGTACGAACTAAAACGGCGATCGTCGTGACGGAGTTTCCGTTTCAGGTAAATAAGGCGGCTTGGATTGAAAAGGTGGCGGACTTGGTAAATGCCGGCCGCCTCGACGGTATTTCTGATTTGCGTGACGAGAGCGATCGCGAAGGCATTCGAGTTGTAATTGAACTTAAACGAGAATTTACTCCAGAGGCGGTGCTGGCTCGTCTTTACCAACAAACTGACCTGCAAACAAATTTTGGCGCGATTTTGCTGGCAATTGTCAACGGTCAACCCCGACAGTTGACCCTCAGACAATTGTTGCAAGAATTTCTGGATTTCCGGGAGGTGACTCTCACCCGGCGCTACAATTACGAGTTGCAGGCGGCAGAACGTCGCTGTCACATTGTCCAAGGCTTAATGTTGGCTTTGACAAATCTTGATACTACGATCGACATTCTCAGAAATGCTCCTGACGGTTCTACGGCTAAGCAAATTTTCCAAGTTCGCCTCAATTTGAGCGAAAGTCAATCTGATGCGATTTTGGCGATGCCGATGCGCCGGCTAACTGGTTTGGAAAGAGAAAATTTGCAGTCTGAGTTGGATGAGTTGACGGCGAATATTCAAGAATTGCAGCGGCTGTTGAGCGACAGGCGCGAACTTTTGAAGGCCTTAAAGAAGGAATTGCGATCGCTAAAACGCAAGCATGGTGACGAACGCCGCACTAAATTTGCTCATGGAATTGGACGCGCGAGAACTTCTGAAACACAACCGGCTGGCAAGAAAAATGCTGGTGTGAAGCCTTTGTTGCCGGCAATAATTTCTCCTAATCTATTGCCCGATATTGAGCCGGAGGAAACTATTGTTGAATTTTCGCACAAGCAGTACGTGAGACGCTTGTCGGCTGGGGAACGTCCGCGCTCGAAAAGTCGCGAAAAATCGGTTTCAGCTTTAGAAAAAAATGAAGATTTTATTGTGACGGCAAACCTGACAAAAACCGATCGCACTTTGGTCGTCTTAATTCCTAACGGCAAAGCTTATCCGCTGAAAGTCGCCGATATTCCTAGTAGCAGCCAAAAAGACCGGGGAACGCCGATTGTTAGTTTGTTGTCGCCCAGTGCTACTAAAGAAAGTGCAGGTCGTGCTTTCTCGGAAATCACAGTTGCACACTTTATTTTGCCGGAAAATTCGGAGGCTGCGGATTTAGTAACTCTGACTCAACAAGGCAAAATTAAGCGCTTGCCGATGCAGGAATTTGCTGAGCTGACTAATCGCGGCGTGACTGTTGTTAAACTCAAGGAGGACGATCGACTGCGAAATGCTAGTCTCAGCAAAGTTGGCGACCAAGTGGTCGTCGCAACTTCGGGAGGCCGAGTCCTCCGATTTGATGTTGATGACGAACAACTGCCGCCCATGGGCCGCACCGCCCAGGGTTCTCAAGTCACCAGGTTGCGGAAGCAGGAACAGTTGGTGGGTTGTATTACGATCGACCGGGAGGACAGTCTGGTGCTATTTTCGGAGTTGGGTTGGGCGAAACGAATGCCTGCGGGTTCTGTCAGGCTTACTAACCGCGGCGAAATCGGCACTCAAGCTTTTCGCTTTGCAGAGCCTAAAGATGCTTTGGTTGGATTGCTGCGGGCTGTTCCGGGTACGGATGTTAAACTTTTTACTACCGCTGGCCGCCTGCTGCGATCGACTACTGATGCTATAGCTTTTTGGGGGAAGGATGCTCCGGGCGATCGGGTTTTTGACCTCAATCCTGGTGAAAAAATTATCAAAGTTATCAGTAGTCAATAGTTATTGGGGATTGGGGATTGCGAATTGGGCGAAGCGAAGCGGAGGGATGGGGCATGGGGCATTAGCCAAACAGGTCATTGGGCGAAGCGAAGCGGAGGGATGGGGCATTGGGCATTGCGAATTGGGCATTGGGAATTGGGGATTAATCTGATTTCTTGTTTCTGACTTCTGAATTCAACATCCATCCGTTAAATCAATTAAATCCCGTACACTGCTGATTGCGGAACTTCCTCCTTCATTAGACCTCCTGCGAAAGTATTTTATCGATCCTTTAACAGTAGCCATTTCAGCCATTATTAACTAATAATAAAAGATTGGCCAGACATACTGGTAATTATCGGTTCTGTCGATTAGGTGAGGACTTTCGCAGGAGGTCTATTGAATATCCCAATTACAAATTACAAATTACAAATTACAAATTACAAATTACAAATTACAAATTACAAATTACAAATTACAAATTACAAATTACAAATTACAAATTACAAATTACAAATTACAAATTACAAATGCCCAATGCCCAATTCCCAATGCCCAATTCCCCATCCCTCCGCTTCGCCCAATGCCCAATGCCCCATGCCCCATCCCTCCGCTTCGCTTCGCCCCATGCCCCATGCCCCATCCCTCCGCTTCGCTTCGCCCCATGCCCCATGCCCCATGCCCCATGCCCCATGCCCCATCCCTC
>NZ_JAHRFA010000006.1:0-149124 GCF_020883045.1 Microcoleus sp. CAWBG58
AAGGACTGAACTCATCACTACAATCTGGTTTGTAGTGAGGACTTTAGTCCGCATAAAGAAGGACTGAACTCATCACTACAATCTGGTTTGTAGTGAGGACTTTAGTCCGCATAAAGAAGGACTGAAGTCCTCACTACGAACGAATTGGATTAGGTGTTTTTGCTCTAGCAACTACAATGCCGATCGCACTTTCGACTCTGCTAATATATCTCTGCAAGTCGTAAGCAACTGTCACAGCCCCAGCCGGCGAAGCGTGAATTAAGCCGAGATTCCCGTCTGCATTCCTGTACACAAAACCCGTGTGGGTGACATCCAATCCTTTAACATCCGTGGCTACCGCCACAATATCCCCAGGCTTTAACTGGGAATAAATACTTTTGATCCGATTTGTCGGGATGTAATTAACCGTAGTTTTGGCTAATTCTGCTTCTTGGCTGACTATGCACTGATAAGTTGCTTCATCTTTTACCATTTGCGGGTAACTGCTGCGGTGCTGGCTCATGAAATTTAGGGTTTTATTCATCGGCACTCCGCCCAACTGAGCGGTAATGTTTTCTACGGTTTGCCGTTTTTGATTGTCTTTAATCCATTCTGAAAAATAGTGCAGCCGGCTGCAATAGCCGTTCATTTTACCGTTTAAATACCGTTGTTCTTCTATGCGATTTACAAAATTTTGATAGTCGTAATCTTTGACTGCTACGCCTCTGGAAATAGCCAAAACAGTCTCTACAAACAAAACGCAATCAAATTTATTCAACGTTACGATCAACTTTTCTTCGCCGGATTTGTCCAGCAAACCTTCGACGTAGGGCTTTCCTAAGAATTTATCGCCGATCGCCTGGATGATTTGTCCGATCGGGCGATCGGGCAAATTTTCCTGTTTGGCATACTGTACAATCTTTTCAAAACGTGCTATGTCTTCGGGTAGTATAGCGGTTTCTCTGGCCGTATTTTCTGAGTCTGGTCGTCTCGCCAAGACTTCCAGCAATTGGGAATAGGGAATTTCAGGTATGTTGTTCAAGTCCTGAAACAGCCTGAGGAAACTAGAAACACTTTGCTTGTTTTTGGGTTCCCGATTTTCGCTGTCTCCGATCGACTCAGCCGCTACATCCGGGCCGCGTGCTTCTGTTTGTCGATCGACAACAGCAACAGCAGGTTGAGACTGCAATGCCCAAAAATCAGGTATCAAATAATTATTCACCCAGGCGATCGCAAATCCCAAAACAGCCAGACTCCAAAAATTTCTCATGTTTTTCTAGGGATTTTGCTTCAACTGAGTGCTATCCTGAAACCTTTATAATTATTAGAACTCTCAATCAGCCTAACCGCTAGATGAAATTTACGAGAGCGGACTAGATCGACAGCCTTGTCATTTGGACGCCCCCCTATTATAAACTGATCGTGCGAGTTTGATACCACAACACTGTAATGCAAGTAGACCGCCGACGCCGCCCAATCGAACCCCAACGTCCGATCCAACCCAGACGCCACAGCAGCGAGCGTCCAGTCCAATCCCGACGCGCAAGCAGCGATCGCCCAGTCAAACCCCAACGTCCTATCCAATCCCGACGCCCAATCGGCGATCGTCCAATCTGGCTCCAACGCCTCATCTGGCTCCAAAGCTCAATCTGGCTCCAAAGCTCAATCTGGCTCCAACGCCTCATCTTGCTCCAACGCCCAATCTGGCTCCAAATCTCAATCTGGTTCCAACGTCTCATCACCGATCGTACAGTCGCGCCCCGACGCCAAACTAGCGATCGTCCAGTCCAACCCCGACGCCTCATCACCGATCGTCCAGTCCAACCCCGACGCGTCATCACCGATCGTCCAGTTGAGCCCCGACGCCTCATCACCGATCGTCCAACGCCATCTCGTCGGCAAATCAGCGATCGTCCAGTTGAACCCCGACGCCTGATTACCGATCGCCCAACGCCATCTCGCCGGCGACTGAGGGCAAAATTGTCTCGGCTCAAATACCGCAACATTTTGTGTTTAATTGCGGGGGCGATCGCATTTTTTGGGCTCCTGACAATGCCCTTCAGAACTCGCCGCGCCCCAGAGCCACCCGTCATATTGTCTCAAGAGGCTATCTCGCCACCGACAATTCCAACATCCCAAAATGTAGTCGATAGTCAAAGCGATCCTACCTTCACCTACAACATCAAAACACCTCCCAATCCAGTTTATTCTCAAGAATTGCAAGGGATTGTTGATGAAGCTGTGAACATTGCCACCAGCAAAGGATTGCCAGCAGACAAGCTATCAATTAGCTTATTTGATGTTAGCAATCCCCAAAATCATACCTTCGCCGGATATCAAAATCAAACTCTGAGATTTCCTGCTAGCGTTGCCAAGTTATTTTGGATGGCAGCCTTTTACTCAGCCATGGAAAAAGGCATGATTTCGCAAAAAGAATCTGCATTTAAAAACGACCTAGAACAAATGATTCGCATCTCCAACAACGATTCTGCCAGCAGGATTTTAGACAAAATCACCGATACAAATTCCGGCGGACGGCTCGGAGGAGAAGAGTTGCAAACATGGCTGCAAAAGCGCAGGCAAATTAACACATTTTTCCAGTCAGCAGGCTACAGTGATATTCGTATCAGCACCAAAAATTATCCCATATACTATTTAAGGCAAGAAGGCCCTGTCGGTCGCGATTTGCAATTGAGGGGCGATGATTCTCAGCCGCTTCGCAATCAAGTAACTACTGACCAAGCCGGCAGATTAATATATGAAATCTATACTAGGCAGGCTGTTTCTAGTCTCGCCAGCCGCAAAATGGCTTACTTGCTAACGAGAGATTTAGACCCTAAGGCATGGAAAAATGACCCTAGCAACTCAATCAAAGGATTTCTAGGCGAATCTTTACCAACTAATATTTATTTTGGTTCCAAAGTTGGCTATACTTCTCGTTCCCGCACCGAAGCGGCATTTGTCAGAACTTTAGACGATCGCGCGATTTACATCTTAGTCGTTTTCGCAGACGATGTGGCTTATGCCAAGGACGAAACTGCTTTTCCGGCAATTTCTCGACACGTGTTCGATCGATTAAATGCTCGCGAACCCAGCAATTAGCAGCGATCGGATGAAGGACTGAAGTCCTCACTACAAACCTGTAGTCGGGATTTTAGCGATCGGATGAAGGACTGAAGTCCTCACTACAAACCTGTAGTCGGGATTTTAGCGATCGGATGAAGGACTGAAGTCCTCACTACAAACCTGACTGAAGTCCTCACTACCAACCTGATGAAGGACTGAAGTCCTCACTACCAACCTGATTAATTGGTTTGTAGCCGGGACTTTAGTCCTCGTCCATCAACAATCTTAAAAACTATTTAACTGGGGCGAAAGGATTCGAACCTCTGAATGGCTGGACCAAAACCAGCTGCCTTACCACTTGGCGACGCCCCAACGTCTTAACCTTTATCATATTAACACTCAAACACCAGAATCTGTCAAGCACTTTGACAAGAAAGTTTAAAAAATGTTGGCCAAACCGATCGCCCGCCAGTTTATTCTTTGACAACAGCCCGTTGAGACAGCGGGATTTCAATCCAAAACTCCGCTCCCTGTCCGGGTTCTGAGATACACTTCAAACTGCCGCCGTGTTTTTCCACCACAATCTGGTAGCTAATGGACAAGCCGAGTCCCGTGCCTTTGCCCACTGGTTTAGTGGTAAAGAAAGGGTCAAACAAGCACAATTTAGCTTTTTGGGTCAATCCCGGCCCGCTGTCGCGAATCCGAATCACCACAAGTTTACCGAGAGACTTTCGTGACTCACCTCGATCCGAGTCTTGGGACACCACCGCCGTCGAGATTTCGATCGTCTTGGGTGCGGGCTGATTTTCCAAGGAGTCGATCGCATTTCCCAAAATATTCATAAATACTTGGTTGAGCTGACCGGCATAGCATTCTACCTTGGGCAAGTCGCCGTAGTCTTTAATTACCTGAATTCCCGGTATCGGCCCGTTTGACTTCAAGCGGCTGTGCAAAATCAGCAGCGTGCTGTCAATCCCTTCGTGAATGTCCACCGGCTTCTTCTCGGCTTCGTCGTGCCGCGCGAAGTTCCTCAGGGAAAGGACAATTTGCCGGATGCGTTCGGCTCCCATCTCCATCGAAGACAGAATTTTCAGCAAATCCGGCACTACGAAATCCACATCGATTTCTTCGCTTTTGTCGAGAATTTCCTCGCAAGGTTCGGGGTAATGCTTTTGATACAAGCGCAGCAAATCTAGCAGATCTTTCATGTACTGCTCGCAATAAGTCAAGTTGCCGTAAATAAAATTAACCGGATTGTTAATTTCGTGGGCGACGCCGGCAACCATTTGACCGAGAGAGGACATTTTTTCGTTTTGAATGAGCTGAGCTTCTTTTTGCTGCAAACTCTGCAAAGTTTCAGTCAGTTGTCGGGCTTGAGTTTCTGCTGCTAAGGCTGCCGCCCGAGTTTGGGCGTAAAGTTCGGCTTGGTCGATCGCGATCGCCAGTTGATCCACCACCGCTTGCAGCAATTCCACTTCGCTGGCCGCCCAGGAACGGCTGCTGTAATGATTGCAAACTATCGCCCCCATTTGACCGGAGTGAGTCTTGAGCGGTAGCAGCAGCTTAGAAACAATCCCGACACTCCTTAAAAAAGCTCGCGTGGCGGAGTCTATGCAGGCTGCTGTGGCAGTGTCGCCGATGCGAAGCGTTTGGCGATCGCGAATTTTCTCGGCTAGTAGCGTTACTTGTGCGATCGGGTAATCGGCGAGTCGCTCTTGCTGTTCGGGATTTGCCGCCTCGTGGGTAATCGCAAAACTCGGCTGCCCCTGCCGCGATACTGAATACCACAAAAAGTAGCACTGGTCAACCTGCAACAAGCTGTGAATTTCATTAACAGCCGTATCTAAAATTTTGTCGAGGTCTAGAGAATTCCGCATCTGACTGGCGAGGCCAAACAGCAGACTTTCCCGGCGGCTCAACAATTCTTCTCGGGCCTTGACACGATCGATCGCCACGCCAATGGCATTAGCCATCCACCCCAGAACTTCTAGCGCCCCCTCCGTGGCAGCAGCGCTGCTGCATACAGCCATCACTCCCACCAGTCGTTCCTCCACAATCAGGGGATAGGCAATGACCCAGAGGGACTGATTCGACAGCAAGCACAGAGGAGCCGTTTCGAGTTTTCCCGTTTCTTCTCGCAGCCAATCTTCTATTAGCCGTTCCCAATCTTGGCTGCTGACTCCTGAATCGGCCTGCAATTCTAACCGCTCTATCTGCGGGTTGAACGTCCAGATGCTCGCTGCTGTGGCGTCGAGATGGTCTACCATTGCGTCGGTGCAGCGGTTGAGGGTGGCCGGTATTGTCCCGCCTTGTCCGAGAGCTGCACCAACTTTAGCTTGCAGCATTGCCAAGCGCGATCGCTCGTGTAGCAAGTCTGCCATTGATTGCCGCTCGGTCGCTATTTCAGGAATTTGTTTGGGATCGCGATCGCGCCTCATGCCCGCTGAAGTTTCCCGCAACTCCTGAGATTTGCCTGTTTCGAGCACCGACAGCTTTTTTGTTGGGAATATTCTTGTGTCCTTCTCTGAAGTCTGTACTGCCCAGAAAAACTCCTGGTTCGATCGGGCTAACTCCGAGATTTGCTGGCTCTGTGAAGCGATATCTTCTACCTCTGCCACCTCTTTCTGGGCTTTGACTAATTGCCACCGCAGCTGCACCAAACTCGCAACTTGCCGAGTTAAAATCTCTATATCATCAATCATATTTTTTGTCAAGTCTTTAGGTACGGAATCCATGACACAGAGCGCGCCCAGCATCTGCCCATCTGAGGTGACGACTGGGATGCTAGCGTAAAATTTGATGAAGGGGTAGGAAACAATTAGCGGATGCTGGGCAAATCGCACGTCTGTGGAAGCGTCTCGGACAATGATGGCAGGCGGTTTATTGCAGGAATTTGTCAAGGGTGCGATCGCATCTGCCGCCGCAACCGCAGGTTTTTGTAGGGGAATGTCCCGGTCAAATTCCGAGTTAGAGTTGGAACTCGCGCCCAACTGTGCGGGAGTTTGACCGGTATAGCAGCGATCGCAAAAATTCAGGTAACGGTGTGCCAAAGTTCGATCGATACCCAACTGCGACTTCAACCAGTGGCCCGAGGCATCAATCAAACTCAAAAAAGCAATAGGAGTTCCGCTCATCCTGGCGGCCAAGCCTACCAAATCGTCAAAGCAAGCCTCTGGATCGGAACCCAGAAGTTGATACAAGTCGGTGCGATCGAGATCGAACACTGTTTTACCAAGAGGCAAGGGTGCTTTCATCATGTATAAGTGCCCATCTAGTTGCTGGCAACCGCCCTAATCAATACTGACCGAGGAGAAAAACGAGCTATGAATTTTGTCCCGGGAGACTGCGATCGCAAGTCTAGCGCAGGCTGCTGGCGCCAAACTCAGACCAACCTCTTGACTGACATGGAAACTTTTGAGTTATGGGAGTTAGAGTACCGCAGCTCTAATACTGTAGAAATTATACTTCGAGTTGACTATGCTTTTGATGTGCCAGAGGCTGGGTGAATCTAAGAGCCTCCGTGGGGACGAAGCACCCTTCAAAAATCTATGGCGGATAGCTTACAGAGAATTTCTTAATAAGTTTAATAGTATTTTAACAGACAGATCTAATCGTGGGTAGCAGGCTTGCTGGTAGATTAAAATAATTGGTTTGTGCCACAATACCAGTACGGTTTACCGGGATGTTGCACAGGCAACTCAACAAAAGTTAGGAGAGCGACTACACAAACACCGAAAATGTTAAACTTTGTAACAATAGTTGTTCAAACTCCACCATCAAGGGTTTGACGGTTGAGATGCAGATTTTGCAACTGTTGTCATCGCCGATCGACCCCTCGGGCAATCTGTTTTTTCGAGTTTGAGGTCAAAAAAACAGGGGTAAAGTTTCTGCTAATGCTCCAACGGAGTTGGGCACTATTTATCCGAAGGCACTCTCGAAAAATGACCCACCCAAAAACCGATACTTGCTTGCCGACAATTTTGAGGGTCGAGATCGCAATTTTAGACTCAAGTTCAAGCTCCCAGATTCATCTGGAACAGTCAATCTAAAATCTAAAATCTACAATCGACTGACGGCGGGAATTATGTTTTCTATTTTCAAGAACTATAAATAAACCGGGAGAAGAATATGTCTGCAACTAGCAGTCAAGTACCAACTATTTTGGCAGTTGATGATAGCGTCGTCATGCAAGGACTGGTCAAACAAGCCTTAAGCAAAGAGTTTCGAGTTCTCGTGACAGACAATGCAGTTGATGCTTTGTCAACAATTTATCACGAACAAATTTCGGTTTTGTTGCTCGATGTTTCGATGCCTGGGATTGACGGATTGGAGCTCTGCCGCACGGTGCGAAGCTTGCCTCAGTTTCAGAATTTGCCGATCGTGATGCTGACAGCCAGAGATGGAGCATTTGATAAAGTACAGGGGCGTTTGGCAGGAGCAACCGAGTATTTAACTAAGCCCTTTGACGCTGACAAGTTGCGCGAAGTAATTGGTAAGTTTATCAATATCAAGTCTTGACATCCACCGGGTGCGTAAACGCGCGAGGATTCCCAAGCATCACTACTTAGGTTTCTGCTTCTGTCCCTTGCGGGGTTTCGCACCAGCCCGAACAGATTTACTCTGTTCTGGTCTTACAGTCGCTCCACAGACTGATACGGCAAGCCCTGCCGCCAAAATATTTTTTGCTGCATTGATATCTCGATCGTGGTGAGTCCCGCAATTAGGACAATCCCATGAACGGACATTCAACGGCATCTTTTCAGCAATATGTCCGCAGTCAAAACACCGTTTTGAACTCGGAAACCATCGGTCAATCTTGACCAAGGTACGACCGTACCAATCGCACTTGTACTCAAGTTGCCTGACCAGTTCGCCCCAACTTGCATCACTAATAGCAAGGGCAAGTTTCCGGTTTTTGACCATGTTTTTTACAGCCAAATCTTCTACGGCGATAGTTTGATTTTCACGCACCAACCTAGTTGTTAACTTGTGAAGATTATCTTTCCTAGCGTCAGCAATTTCTTGATGCACTCTTGCTACTTTAAGCCGTGCTTTGTGCCGATTATTCGACCCTTTCTGTTTTCGACTTAAAGCTTTCTGTACTTTTCTTAACTTGCGATATTTTGCCTTAAATCCTTTGGGATTGACAATTTTTTCGCCGTTGCTCAGTGCTAGCAAGCTTGTAATTCCTAAGTCAATGCCAACTTGACTGTCTGACGAAGGTAAAGGTTTGATTTCAACATCCACCAATAGGGAGACTGACCACCGACCAGACGGTGCAAGTTTCACCGTAATAGTTGATGGTGTTGCACCCTCTGGTAATGTTCGACTCCACCGAATCGGCAGCGCTTGGGTGCATTTTGCCAGAGTTACTTCTCCGTCTTTGAACTTAAATGCCGATTTGGTAAATTGTGCGCTACCACCGTTTCGTTTCTTCTTGAAGTTAGGATACTTTGCCTGCCCGTCAAAAAAGTTGGTGTAAGCAGTTTGCAAATGTCGCAAGCACTGCTGCAATGGTACTGAAGAAACAGCATTGAGAAAATCTAATTCCTCAGTTTTTTTCCATTCAGTTAACATTGAAGAAGTTTCAGCGTATCCTACCCGTTGTTGTTCTGCGTACCAAGCTTCAGTTCTTGCAGCTAAAGCACGGTTGTAGACTAAACGAGTACAACAAGAAAGTGCGTCGCAACAAAATTTCTTGTTCCGGCGTTGGGTAGAATCGATAGCTGAAGGCTTTTAGTGTCACACTTACAGTGTAACGCCTAAATTGTAAGATGCGCGTAATTTCTTTTCAAGTTTTGAAAAGCCGTCCTAAAAGGACGGGGTTTTATACCCAAATTTCTGATAAAAGAAGACTTGGCGGTTGAAACAGCCTCTATACAAGCAAAACCCGCCTCCGCGGGTTGAAGATCAGACCGTTTAAATTACGTTTTATGTTATTCTATTCAGTCGGCGTCCGGCGGACATCGTTTGTATAGAAGGGGTTTGAACCGCCGTCTGCATCTAGATTCTCCCGCTTGTCCTAAACTTTTAATTTTGCCAACAGCAGAGGAGCGATCGCACTGACGGGTAAAACGTGCTGGACTGCACCCAGGGCGATCGCCTCTTTCGGCATTCCAAACACAACACAACTGGCCTCACTTTGAGCAATTGTCAAGCCGCCGGCTCGGGCGATCGCCAACATACCCTCAGCACCATCTCGCCCCATTCCTGTTAGCAACACTCCCGCAGCCCCGCGACCATAAAAACTAGCAACTGACTTAAATGTTACCGTTACAGAGGGGCAATGTCCCGCTTCACTAGCAGCTTCAGAATAAATAAAACGCCCTTGAGCATCCAATTCTAAATGACGTTTTTCTGGCGGGAAATAAACAATTCCAGCTTGCGGCCATTCCCCAAAACCCGCTATTTTCACCGGCAGTTTAGATTCAAAACCCAACCATTCAACCAATCCTTGCAAAAATCCTTCACTGATATGCTGGATGCAAATCACCGGTACTGGCAAATTAGCCGGAAACTTGGAAATAATCGAGTGTAGCGCTTGCGGCCCCCCTGTAGACGCGCCAACAGCCAATAACTTAATAGTATGAGAATTGAGATTTTTGCTAGATAATTGGTAATTATGAATTGGTAATTGATAATTTTTTTTGCTTGGGCGATGCTCGGCTGTTTCGATTCCTCCAAGCCTTTGATGTCGCGTAAATACTTTAACTCCCGACAACACTTTAACTTTAGCGATTAATTCATTCCCCAGGCGATCGTAATCAGACGCCAACCCGCCAATGGGTTTCGGAAAAATATCTAATGCACCTGCTTTCATTAATTCAAATACATTTTGAGTATCCTTTGCTTGTACAGAAGCACTAATTATTAAAATTGGTCGCGGGTATTTTTTCATCACTTCCCGCGTGAACTCTAACCCGTTCATTTGTGCCATATTCAAATCCGTACAGATGACTTCCGGTTGAAGTTTCGGGATTAATTCTAGGGCTTCTAACCCGTTAGAAGCCGTTCCGACAACCTGGATTTCTGGCGAAGCATCCAAAATGCGCTTGAGAACGATCGTAGCTACTGGGGAATCTTCTACTAACAATACTTTAATGGGCGACAACATCAGTTATTTTAGGTAATTGGCAATTGGGAATGGGGCATGGGGCATGGGGCATTGGGCATTGGGCATGGGGCATTGGGCATGGGGCATTGGGCATGGGGCATGGGGCGAAGCGAAGCGGAGGGATGGGGCATGGGGCATTAGCAATTGCTAATTGGTAGTAAATAACAAATAACCAACAACAAACAACAAATAACAAATAACCAATAACCAATAACCAATAACTAACAATTAAACTAACCTTTTCAAAGTCTCGATTAATACATCTTGATTGAAAGTACCTTTAGGAATATAAGCATTAGCGCCAGCATCAGCCCCTCTTTTTCTATCTTCATCAGACGCCAAAGATGTGACCAAAATAATCGGCAACTCACTGTATTCTTTTTGCTGGCGAATTTTAACTGTCAGTCCCAAGCCGTCCAAATTAGGCATTTGTACGTCAGAAATCAGAGCATCAAAATAGCGAGTTTTTAATTTATTGAAAGCATCCAACCCGTCCACTGCTGTCACCACTTCATAACCTGCACCTTCCAGAATGCGCTTTTCTTGAGTGCGGGTAGCGATCGAATCTTCTGCTAAAAGTATAACTTGTTTTCGGCTGACTGTCTCAATTGGCGATCGGGCACCCCCAACCCCACCCAACAAAACTTGCTTGCGTACAGATTTTATCAAATCGTGGGGATTGAGCACCATACAAACTTCCCCCGTCCCCAGAATCGTTGCACCAGAAACGTTTCGCACCCGTTTCAGCAATTGACTTTGAGGTTTAATCACCACATCCTGTTCGTCAATCAAAGCATCTATAAATAATCCCAATCTTTCCTCCCCAACTTTCAAAACAATACAAGGCATTTTCCGAGAATTATGATTCACCGATTCTACCTCTGTATTTCTCTTGAATTCTCTCCAAGTTTCCTGTCTCCACTCCCGATTATTGTGCAACCAATCTGTATCATTTACTTCTAGTAAATCTGCCAAATAAGCAACTGACAAAGGCTGAGAGTCTAAAATCACCGTCGCCTTGCTTTCGAGAGAAAAAACATCCGAAGAGCGGACTAATATTGCAGTTTCAATAAACTCGACTGGCATCGCATAAGCAATGCCATTAACCGCTAATATTAATACATTAGCAGTAGCTAAAGACGTACTTAGTTGCAGGCGAAAAGTGCATCCTTTTCCGAGATCTGATTCAACTTGAATGCGACCTTTTAATGCTTCAACATTAGTCCTAACTACATCCAAACCTACCCCTCTTCCAGAGATTTCAGTAACAAATGTTCTGGTTGAAAAACCCGCAGCAAAAATCAGCGATTGAATTTGGCTTTCTGTCATCACCGCCAGTTCTTCCGGCGTGCAGATGTTGCGTTTGACAGCAGTTTGTTTAATGCGATCGAGATTCAGCCCCCGACCATCATCAGCAACTTCAATAATAATATTGCTAGCAGTATGGTAGCCTTTAATTCGGAGAGTAGCTGCGGGATGCTTGCCGAGCTTTTCGCGTTCGGCTGGCGTCTCAATTCCGTGATCTATCGCATTCCGAATCAGGTGCATTAAAGGGTCTTTCATTTCTTCTAGAATGCGTTTGTCAGCTCGAGTTTCCCCACCTTCAATGACTAATTTAACCTCTTTCCCTTCCCGCTTAGCCAAGTCTCTAACTGCTCGTGGAAATAGATTAAAAATAGTAGACAAAGGCAACAGTCTGAGAGTGCGAATTCCTGATTCCAACTCTTCCGCAATTAATTCGAGTCTTGCAGTATCTTCATCAACTCGATTTTTCAATCTATTTACTAGAGTTCCCAGACGTTCTAAACGTTCTTCTGTACGCTGGTAATAATTCTGTAACTGCACGATCAGGGCATTTTCTTGAAAAGCATTTTTGTCCGATTCTATCTGATGAAAAGCCAAGCGATTTATAAAAGCTTCTCTGCTCCAACTTTCCCACAAATTTGTCAGTTTTTCGATATCAGCAAGTCGGTGTACTAACCGAGTTTTTGTAACAGTAAGTTCACCAGCTTGAGTCATTAAATCGTCTAAATTTTGGGTGGCAACACGAATTGTTTCGATGCGGTAAGACGAAATTGAAGAACTGCTAACAGCGGCTTGGGAAGCCGATGCAGTAGCCGGGGCAGAATCCCCACGCAAGTTGTGAGATTGGAGCAACAATTCTTGCTCGGATTGTAGAGTCGAAAAAGAATAATTTTTATCTAAATTAGTGGCCGAATAAGTTTCACTATTTGTTTCTGGTTCCGCAGCAGATGAATCAATAAGTTGCGTTTGTATAAATTCTTCTTCTGGTACCTTTGAAGATTCTGGATCTGCTATGGGGACGGCGGGCAGGGGCTTGTTAGAAGCACCCATCATGCTAGCGAGCACGTAAAAGGTATTGACACCGGAATCTTGACCAGTCACGGCTTCGTCAACGAGTTTGCGGATGGCGTCTAAACCTTGCGAAAGTCGATCGCTAATTTCCGAAGTTAGTTGAGTCTCTCCCCGCTTGACACCTCCCAAAATATGCTCTATTTGATGAGCTAAAGATGCTACATTTTTTACCGCCAACATCCCAGCATCGCCTTTAAGAGAATGAGTTTCCCGCAGCAATTCTTCTAACTTAGCTGAGTCACCCGGATGTTGTTCCAAGTACAGCAATCCATCGTCTAGTTTCTGCAAGTGTTCTTCACTAGCAATTTTAAATACATCTCGAAGTTCTTCATCTTCAATTATCATAGTTGTTTGTGGGTAATTGGTAATTGGTAATTGGGCATTGGGCATTGGGCATTGGGCATTGGGCATTGGGCATTGGTCATTGGTCATTGGTAATCGGCAATCGGCAATCGGTAATTAATCTTCCTTCTTCCTTCTTCCTTCTTCCTTCTTCCTTCTTACACTATAGACTTAAGATTTAAAGCAGCTTCATTAAGTTTTTGAGTACCTACTTTGACTTGAGTAATGCCGTTGATAGTTTGAGATGCAGTGCGGTTGAGAGAGTTCATTTCATCACCTACTTGCCCGATCGCGCTCGCCTGCTGTTTAATATTCAAAGAAATTTGTTGATTGCTAGCAAACACCAGATTGCAAGCTTCCCGAACCCCCGTAAAAGCCTCTGCTGTATCCTGCGCTGTTTTCACCCCTGCCGCGACTGTTTTGCGGCTTTCTTCCGTTGCTTTCACCGTCGAGTCGATCGCGCCCTTAATTTCTGGAATAATACCATTAATCTTTTGCGCCGCTTGTTGGCTTTCATCTGCTAATTTACGGATCTCGCTGGCTACCACCGCAAAACCTTTTCCATACTCACCAGCCCTGACAGCTTCCACAGCCGCGTTAAGAGCCAGCATATTTGTCTGAGTGGCTAAATCGCTAACTAAATTTGCCAAAGTCGAGATATTGCCAATCTGACTTGTGCTATCCCCCAGGCGCTGATTTTGCTGAGAAATTGCCGCCACAGCTTGTCTGAGACTCAGCATTTGATTGAGAGTTTCTTCAACTTTTTGAGTTCCTTCTTGTGCGAGGGTTAAAGCTTGGCGAGCGGCGACGGCAACAGCCTCAGCTTGCTCGGCTGTCTCCCGAGAAGATATGCCCAATTGTTCTAAGGTTGCAGTTGTTTCATTGACTGAGAGAAATTGCTGGCCGACGACTTGCTCCTGCTCGTTCATATTAGATAATATTTGCATAGAGAATGACGATATTTGATAGATTAATCCTCGAATCAGCTTAATTAGTTGTCGCAGCACCAAAAATCCTAATCCCAGAACAGTACCCAGGGACAATACAGCAATAATAGTAGCTATTTTTTTTAAAACAAAAATAGAAGCAAACAGCGAATATTTAGGTGCTTGATTCACAATAACTATAAATTTGTTATTGTTTTCTTTACTAAGAAAGACTGTATCATAGCTAATCACTCGATCGCCGAGGTCAATATTGCCTTTGCCACCAGAAAGTATTTGTGTCACTACCTCTGCCACATAATCTTTTTGGATATTTTCATTGGTTTTCATTTCAGAACCCCATTCTTTTTTAGGATTGGGATGGTAGATGTAGCTACCATCTTGATTTAACATAAAACCTTTCTCTGAATTATCATGATTGATGTTTTTAACTATATCAATCAGATTCTTGCCCAAAGAATTGGCAATCAAAATGCCTTTTCTTTCTCCTTTGGTATTAAAAACAGGAGTGGCATGACGAATGGTTGGCTTGTAAGGAATTTCTATTTTACCGCGCTCCTGATTGAGATTGAATTGAGACACATAAATTTCGCCCGGTTTTAGCTTCATAGTTAAGTAAAAGTAATCCCTATGAGCCTGATTTTGTAGTTCTGAAGTTGGAACTATTTTGAGCGTTTGGCCGTCAGAATTTACGCGCACGAGTTCGTTGCCATTCTCATCTATATAACGCAATTGCATATAAGATTGCTTAATTGCCATCATTGATGCAAATGTGATTTGCATTCGATCGACCCAATTTTGATAAGTTGAATTAGTTTCTTTGTCTACTCCATTTCCATCTCTAGCTCTAATTATTCCTTGAAGAGCAGGAGATTTGCTGAAGAACAAAACATCGTAACTGATATTTTCTAGTTTGTTGACAATTTGCTCTCCGCTGGAGGTGACACTTTCAGTAAGATTAGTTAAGGCTAAGGTTTGGAGTGCTGCTTCGGAAGAGGAAATTCCATACCAGCCAACAAGAGATACTGGAATCAAGGTACTTAAAATTAAAAGCAGTAGCAGTCGGTTTTGAATTTTTTGGAAAAATTTATTAATCATGGGGAGTGGGTAATTGGTAATTGGTAATCGATAATCGATAATCAGTAATAAATAAATCTTACTTCCTTCAACTACACTGCTGATTTGAGATTTTGGGCTGCTTGGTTTAGTTGAGCAATGCCGAGTTTGACTTGAGAAATACCGGAGGCAGTTTCCTGAGTAGCGAGGTGAAGAGAGTTGACGGATTCAACTACATCCTGAATGGCGATTGCCTGGTTTTTCGATGTAACGGAAATTTGTTTGCTGTTTGCTGCAATGCGCTCGATCGCCCCGGCAACCCCAGCAAATGCGTCTGCGGTTTTTCGGGCAATTTTTACTCCATTTTCTACAGTTTTGGTGCCGTCATCCGTCACTGTTGCTGTCGAAGTAATGGCTTTCTGGATCTCTGTAACTAAAGCATTGATGTTGCTAGCAGATTCCTTGCTGCGATCGGCTAATTTGCGAATCTCGCTAGCAACAACACCAAATCCTTTACCGCTTTCACCGGCTCTAACTGCTTCGACAGCAGCGTTAAGGGCGAGCATATTTGTTTGGTTGGCTAAATCGCTGACTAAACTGGAGATATTGCCAATGCGATCGGCTTGCTCGCTCAAACGTAAAATTTGTTTTTGAATTTCTCCGACATTTTCTGTCAAAGTTGCCATTTCTTTCAAGGTATTGTCTACTGCTTGACTGCCTCCTGCTGCAAGTTTCAGGGCTTGGGCTGCCCCGAAAGCAGCAGCTTCGGCTTCCGAGGCACAAGCTTTGCTTGATTCGCTCAATTCGTTCATTGTAGTCGCAGTGCGATCGACAGCAGATAGTTGTTGGCTGGCGATGCGCTCCTGCTGTTCGATGGTGACAGCAATTTGGGACGAAGAAGAGACGATCGCCCGTACAATGTGATTAACCGAGCGAGTAGTTCGACTCGCTAAAAAAATTGCGATCGCGCTAACAACAGCAGCAGTGAACCCAACTCCTGCGATCAAAGTATACAGTAACTCGTGTTGGGGAGCAAATACATTTTTGGTATCGTTAGCAATAATCACGCTCCAACCTAATTCTGGCAGTTCTTTTGATGTTTCAACAGGAGCATAAGTAAGCAATTGCTCAGCTCCATCAATGCGATCAAAATCTATGGCACTGTCAATCTTTCTGTTGGCTTGCATTTTGGCAAAAACACTAAAGTCTGAGCCTGCATCTCTGCTTACCTGCTCACTTTCTGTTGCTGAAAAAAACTTGCCCGTGCCATCAATTAAATGGTATTCCTCTTTTTTTAATGTCTCCGAGTCTCGGGTTAATTGCTCTTGGTTTTGCTGATAATTACGATCTACATAAGTTGTAGGTGTGCGACTTATGATGACGGCGATAGTTTTTTCTGTATTGAGTTCTATAATCGGCGCCGCAGCAAAAATGGCGTATTTACCATTAACAAATGACTTTTGGGGCTGGGCAACTATAGGACGATTGGTTTTAATTACTTGCTGAAAATAGTCGTATTTGCCGATACCTGTAACTTCTTCTCCGCTCGATTGCAAAATAGTATTACCCTGGAGATCTGCGACTGCAATACTGTCGTAGCCATCTCCTGGTGTTAGATATTTATCTAACACAGCTTGTTTTTGACTGGTTGATGTGGTTTGGCTGACTCGCGGGTCGTTCAGTATACTTAGATTAGCCATATCCTCAACTTCATGATAGCGTTCTAATATCAAGTTTTTGACGTGATTTGCAGTAGCGAGCGCCCGTGATTCTTGGTACTTAATTACGTACTCAGTCAGGTGTTCGCTGGCAAATACATAAGTCATCGTTCCTGTCAATATAACTGGGATGGTACTGAGGGCGATCGCAAAAATAATAGCTTTAATTCTTAAAGACCATTTTTCCATTTTTTTACTCATAACTGATAATTTATATCAATTCCGGTGCAACCGGAATGATGTTGACTGTTAACTGTTGACTGTTAACTGTTGACTGTTAACTGTTGACTGTTAACTGTTAACTGTTGAGAGTTTAAACAATACTGATGCAACCGGAAACAATATTATGCCATTTTAGATTTTAGATTTGGGATTTGGGATTTGGGATTTGGGATTTTAAAATAGGGAATGACCGATCGTTATCGGGGCTTGGTTTTTGCCTAGAATTGCATTTTTTAGCTAAAGTATCAGAACTTATAACTATGCTAAACAACTGCTTTTAAATCTAAAGCAGCTTCATTCAATTTTTGAGTTCCAATTTTGGTTTGAGTGATACCGCAAGCTGTTTGTGCTGCTGCTTGGTTGAGAGAGTTCATCGCTTCCACCACTTGTTCGATCGCGATTGCTTGCTGTTTGGCATTCAGCGAAATTTGCTGAGAACTCAAAACTACGTTGTTAATGGCATCAGCTACTCCGGCAAATGCTGCGGCAGTTTCCTCTGCAATATTTACGCCAGATTCCACTGTTTTAGTTCCTTCGTCTGTCACCATGACTGTTGAGTTAATCGCGCGCTGAATATCGGCGACTAAGAGATTTATTTGTGCGGCAGATTTTTTACTGCGATCGGCAAGTTTGCGAATTTCTGACGCGACAACGCCGAACCCCTTGCCGTGTTCGCCGGCTCGGACTGCTTCCACCGCAGCATTTAGTGCTAACATATTAGTCTGATTTGCTAAGTCGCTGACTACGGTTGAGATATTGCCAATGCGATCGGTTTGCTCGCTCAACTGCATAATTTGTCCTTGCATATCCTGCACTTTTGTTTTCAGTATTGCCATTGCTTCTAAGGTTTGTTTCACAGCTTTTGTACCGCCACCAGCTAAAGTTAAAGCTTGCATTGCTTGACTTGCGGCAGTTTCTATCTGCTGTGAAGTCGCCCTAGAAGATGCACCCAATTCGTCCATTGTGGTAGTAGTTTCATTGACTGAAACTGCTTGCTGGCTTGCCATTCGTTCCTGTTCTTCAACTGTGGCGGCAATCTGGGCGGAGGAACTGGCGATCGAACTAATTGCGCGATCGATAGTTCCAGCAATTCCTGACGAAATCAGCCACGCAACAGTGGCCCCAAGCAGCACTAACAGTATCGAACCAAACACCAGCGTCGATACCAAAAAGCTCAAAGCAGCCTTCGTAATTCGCGTTTCTTGCTTAATAATTTTTAATTCGGTTTCCCGAAATTTCCGGTTCAAGTCCACAAATTCATTCACAAATTTGGTATACTTGCCTGTATTAAATATAGCAAGGGCTTCCGCTGTCTGATTTTGCTGAACTAAGCGAACTATTTCGTTAGAACCATCATAATATTCCTTGACCAGCTCCAACATTCTCTGCAAGCGAGCTTTTTGTTCGGGATTTTTAACCATAGGCTCTACATTAATCGCTGACTGGCGAGCCAACTCTGCACCTGTTTTAAAGTCGTTTAAAAACTGCTGATTTTTACTATTAACTAAATAGCCGCGCATTCCCCGTACCATTTGTTCGGCACCTACGGACATATTGCTTGTTTCTCCAATCACAGTTTCTACTCTTTCCACTTCTTTGAAAGTCTCAAAAACCTGACTTGTAGTAACGAGGACTAAGACTGGCAACCCTAAATAAATAGCTGCTGGCGCTAGATATCCGACGAGCATCTTGTTTCTAATGTTTAATTTTTTAATTGATAAAAACATATTTTTGGGTTAATTTAAGATAGTATTTGCGTTACTAAGGTTGCGATCCTGCGATAGTGGTTGGGAGTCCGGCGTTGGCAATGGAAATGGGCCAGCCACTTCTGGGAGCGATGCTGTCGAGTGACAGTAGAAAATAGTATCATAGCAAATTCTGTTCTCTTGCTCTATTTTCTTTAGTTTCGGGTGGCGCTGACATGGTTTTTGCAGGTGGGACTCCGATTTAGCGGTAAAATCTTTCTTCAAACCTCCTCATCAACAGCAACTCCTCCTTTTGTTAAGAGTTTCTGCAAGTTCAGAACAGCGATAAGTTTTTCCTCGTAAAAAGCGGTGCCTCGAAGATATTCGCGGTTTGCCGAATTTAGTGCAGCAGGAATAGTCGCAATCTCTGCCACATTTAAATGTATAATATCTAAGATTTCGTCAACGACTATACCGGCGACCAAATCTTCAATTTCAACAACGATCGCCTTTGACAGAGATTTTGTGTCGGCTGACATATTTAAAACGTTCCGAATGTCCACTAGGGTGAGAATCTCGCCCCGCAAATTCATATTGCCAATAATGCGATCGGGAGTGCACGGAATTGGAGTTACTTGGCGAATGTCGGTGAATTCGCGCACTACACCTAGGTTAATACCAAAGTATTCGCTGTTTAAAACAACTACTGCTAGGGATATATCAATTGCTGCGGAATTTTTGCGATCGCCCTGCTGCCTCAAATTCTGAGCCCTGTCTCGAAAAATCGCCTTTTCTTGGGCTGTAGCATTCGGACAAAAAACGTGAATTTTGGCCAACACTTTAGTATCTTCCACTAACAATTTTGGCTCTATTTCTAACGGCAAATCGGCGGTTTCTAGGTTTCCGGCTGCGGCCCAAAGTCCTGCATCGCTTGCAGGCACTGGGATTTGGGCTTCTGTTTTGTCGGGAGAATATCGAATTAGCCGATCGAGATCGAGCAGCATAATCATATCCGTTTCACAGCGGGCAAATCCAGCTAAAAAATTATGGGGGGCTTCTGGGTTGTCTCGCCCGTAAGATAGCTGGGGAGTTATGGCATCTGCGGGGATCTGCTTAACTTCGTTAACTCGATTGACAATGATGGCAAGTCGAATTTCTTGCCATTCTATGACGATCGCACTATCCGTCACAGAATACTCCTGGAAAACGTAGCCAAAACGGAGATTTAGATCCATTACGGGCAGAATGGATCCCCTGAGATCGATCGCCCCAACAATATCTTCAGGCGCTTCGGCGATCGGTGTCAACTCCGGGAGAAAGAAAATTTCTCTAACGCAGCCGACTTCTACGCCGCACAGCAAACCGTTATGTTCAAATATAAGATACGGCTTAGTTTCCATATTGATTCTGACACTTTATCTAGATAAGACCAATTTAATGTGAAGTTGCATATATCTCGATCCCCCTAAATCCCCCTGATTGTTGGGGGACTTTGAGCGGAATCTTGTCCCCCCCTTATTAAGGGGGGTTAGGGGGGATCGGATTCGGGAGCAGCCTCATGAAAAATTGGTATAAGACTTGCGAAAAACACATGGTTTGTGCGATCGGATTCGGTTTGGCAGCGACACACCCACAAAAAACCGGGTTTTGAGATTTTCCCAGTGCGTCAGTTTTTTTGGCTGTACAATTTTACCAATTTTTTTTGAACATCAATCAATACTTGACTCGCTGTCATTTTTCCCTGTTGCTCAATCGGAGTATTGGGCGGCAGTTGTTTGAGAATATCGCAAGATGACTTGTACATTGTAATAGCTATATTTAGCTTACCTTCTTTATGGTATATATTCCCAAGTTCTAGATAAGCTGAAACAAAAGATGGGCAAAGATAAATAACTTTTCTTAAATATATTTTAGCGGTTTCCAAGTCGTCCTGTTCTTCAGCAATCTGAGCTTGCAAATAATAAGGAAATACTGACATAGTATCTAGCTTGCTAGCTCGCTTGCAGTATTCTACCGCCTGAGAATACTGGCCTAAATTTGCATAAATTTGAGCGAGCAAACAATCAGCATCAAAATTTTGAGATTGCAGGTGGAGCGCCTGTTTTGCTTTATCAATTGCCTCAACATAAGCTTTATTTTTAAAACAAGCTTTTGCCTCTAATACAAGCATCTGGGGCGTTTTGCTATCAGCTTTTTCGGCTGCAATTTTTTGGGATAAACTAGATATCTTCTTGTTGACCAGATCGCCCTCTACATAGCGACTTCGCAGCATCTTTCCCAGCCCGGTACCTCCTGTTAACAGCGACAGCGACCCGACATCCGCAAAATTGCCGTTAGCAAAACTAGCTGGCACCGTTTCCCCTTTCCTCGGTAGCAACTGACCGCTATGGTCGCCCAATTCCAATTTATTTCCCGATTCCCCAAACGCCGATTTTGTTTTAGATTCTGGTACAATCAAAGACTTTTTTTTACCTGGTTCCTCCTCTAGGACATTCTTGGCTTGATAAACAACCGACTCCGGGAAACTCTTTGGTTGAAAATCGTCGATCGCGTGACTGTGAATTTCAGCGTGACCAGTCATTAAATATCCTCCAGATCTTAGCGTTTTGGCAAACTTTTTCAATACCTGTGAAATATACTGAGCTTCAAAATAAACAAAAACATTTCGGCATAAAATCAAATCCATGTTATGAAGATCTGTGTAAATATTCGGAAAATTATCTGTCACTAAATTCACAGATCTAAAGCTGACAAATTGGCGCAAGTTCTGGTCTATTTCCCAATCGGTTTTCCGCTGAGAGAAGTATCTATTTTGCAGTTCCGGGTCAACTAAGCGAAAAGACCAAGGGCTATAAATTCCTCGCTGGGCTTTTTCTATTGCTGCTTGATTGATATCAGTACCTAAAATTAAAATTTTCCATTTGTCCCAATCGGGAATTAGTTGGTTTAAAATAATAAGTAAAGAATAAGGTTCTTCGCCAGTCGAGCAGCCGGCACTCCAGATTCGCAGTCTTGGCTTAATTCCCAATGTCTCGTGCAATTTTATTTTGCGTGCGATCAATTCCGGCAAAATCACTTTTTCTAGGAGCGAGAACTGTCCTTTGTCCCGCATGAAATAACTTTCGTTGGTTGTCAGCAGCAAGGCTAGTTCCCGCCATTCATTTTGACTTTCCGGACTCGAAGCGGCTAAGATTTCATAATATTTGTCAGGAGAGGCTATTTTAAAAGCTTTCATTCGAGTCAAAATTTTTCGAGAGAAACCCGATCGATCTTGCGGACGAATTTGTAAACCCGTGTGAGCGGCAATTAATTGAATAAATGGCTGAATTTCTGCATCATTCATGTCAACTCTGGTAAATATTTTTATTAATAATCTGTTATTATAATAGGCTGGGAATTAGGAATTTTATCGATCGCTCTGACAAAAAATCATACCAACAGAAATAATATTATCTCCGGTCGGTATACTAGAAAATTCGCGTCTACGTAGTGTACCACACTACAAGAATCATGGTTAATTGAGCCCGCCTGCGATCGAAGGCAGCAGGTAGAAAACAGAAAGCAGCATGAAAAAAATTCGGCCGTTTGCCTTCTACCTGCTGCCTTCAAGGGGTAAGGTGCGCCCCGCGCACCCTACATCATGCCGATTCTAGATCCAGGGCTGTTTAAGCTGGAAAAATCCGCAGGCGGCGGTTTGGTTCTTCCCCAAAACTGTGGGATTTCAGGTGATAGTGTTCCACAAGTTCGTGCTGCATTTTGCGAACATTGGGAGAACGGGGTAAGAGTTCCACCGGCTGTCCCTTGGGAATGACAATTTGCTCGACGGCCAAGCGGGTTTCTTCAAGAGCTTCGAGCTCGTCAGAAGTACCGCTGCGGGCGAATAAGGCGAGGTCTGCCACTTCCGGGGTGCCCGGGTCGTCCATGTCCAACAGGCGCCGCAAAGCTCTCGCTACGTGGGGAATCGTTCCAGCTTTGATTGTGTGCAGGGGAACTTGGCGAGTTTTGGCCAAGTGCCTCAATTTTGACTGGTTCCGCACGTTCGATCGCAAAGCCAACACCACGTCAGCACTTTCAATATCCTTAGTCAACTGCACCGGCAGGTTCAGGGTGGAAATCACCTGTTCGAGCTGGTGGCGAGCTATGCCGTAAGGATAAACGTGGAGGGGCAAATCTTCGCCGTTAGGGCCGACATTCTGGGAATAACGACCCCGCTGCTGCGGTACAGGTTCCACGGACAGGGATTCTTCGAGGAGTTGCTCGAAATACCGAGTCTCAGGAGCTACTGGCGCGCTGTTAGCAGCAGCGAATTTCTCGCCTTGAGGGGGCATCGGCACCATTTTCCCGGCACTCCGCCACCCAGAAATTGGCGTGACTGGCCGCATTGCTGATACCGCAGTGGGGCCCGAGGCGGAAGCTGAGATCCCTGGGAACCGGGCGGGGGGAGATGCTGATTCCCGCTCGATAATTACTTCTCCGCTGTCGCTGACGCTTCTGATTTGCTGGTTCGGTTCGCGTCCCCGCAGCAGGCTGTCGATCGAATCTGAGACTCTTTCGTGGATTACCCAGCGCTGGCGTTCGAGCATTTCGATCGCAATTTCAAAAGTTGGCGGTGATTTGCGTTCCAAAACTGTCTTTTGAGAACCGCGGCGCCGGGCCTCGTCATCTCCCAGCGTCACGGCTTGGATGCCCCCAATTAAGTCGGCCAGAGTTGGATTTTTCATCAAGTTTTCGATCCGGTTCCCGTGGGCGGTACCGACCAATTGCACGCCCCTTTCCGCGATCGTCCGAGCTGCCAAAGCTTCTAATTCCGTACCGATTTCGTCAATCACGATCACTTCCGGCATATGGTTTTCCACTGCTTCGATCATGACTTGGTGCTGGAGTTCGGGACGGGAAACTTGCATTCTGCGGGCTCTGCCGATCGCCGGATGCGGGATATCTCCATCTCCAGCAATTTCGTTGGAGGTGTCGATGATTACCACCCGTTTTTCCAAGTCGTCGGCGAGCACGCGGGCGATTTCCCGCAAAGCCGTAGTTTTGCCAACTCCGGGGCGGCCGAGCATCAAAATTGATTGACCGGTTTCGACTAAATCGCGGATAATGCCGATCGTCCCGAACACAGCGCGGCCCACCCTCAAAGTCAAGCCGATAATCTCGCCGCTGCGGTTGCGAAGGGCGCTAATTCGGTGCAGGGTTTGCTCGATACCGGCTCGATTGTCGCCGCCGAAGTTGCCGACTCGATCGATACAATAGCTGAGGTCTGCTTTGGAAACTGGTGTTTGGGAAAGAGGTTCGGCCAAGGATGGAAAACGAGCTTCTGGTAGGCGGCCCAAATCCATCACAACCTCAATGAGATTGTTGCGCTGCGGGTGCTGCTCTAAGGGCTGCCGGATCTCATCTGGCACGATGTCTAATAGTCTGCTGAGGTCGTCTGTAATCTGCATTCGCCTCGGTGTGTTCGGTTCAGTGGACAGTGGACAGTTGACAGTTGACAGTTGACAGTTGACAGTTGACAGTTGACAGTTCGCGGATTGCGGATTGCGGATTGCGCGTGGGGTTAGAAACCCGGTTTCTACGAGTTTTGAGTTGGGTAACGAGAAATATACTAAGAAACCGGGTTTCACCAGGGTGCAAGTGCGATCGCGATTTCGCAAACAACAGTTATTCGCTATCAGTTGTCAGTTTTTTTGATTAACAACTAACAACTAAGAGAGGGCGGGCACGGGGGCACCGCCCCTACCAACTACCAACTAACAACTAATAACTTTTGATTTGAGAAACTAGAGAACGAGCTAAACTCACCGCCTCCGAGAGAAGTTCTGGGACGGCTTCGAGCTGAGTCAACCGAGGTGTTTGAACTTCGGCTGCGCCGCAAGGGACTGCTACCGGAACGGCACAAGCTCGATCGGTTTGCATTGTTTCTAATTGTTCTAAAATTGGCGATAGCAAAACCCTGGCATAGCTGCCGTAAGCTACACCTGCAATGTATTGGACAGGAGGAACCGACAATTTTTTTCCGCCATCCAAAAGCAGTCCGCAGGCTCTGAGCTTGCTGACAGTGCGATCGTTCGTGCCGCCTGCAAGTTGGACGTATCCCGGCAACCCGGCCGCCAAAACTTTTTGACCGAGTTTGACCGCGGCTCTAGTAGTTCCGATTCCAATATCTCCACTCATCGGCCTACCATCGGTTTGCCAAATTAGAGGACAAGGAAGGGGGGAAATTATTTGATAGAGTGTCCGCAAATAATCAATCAAACCGTCTCCATCGGGGCAACTAATTGCGATTAACTTGAGTCGATCGACCCACGGAGCTATGCTCGACCAAAGTCGCGCAAAATCTGCCTCTCTGCCTACTTGCGTGTGAATTTCTAGGGCGTCCGCACCGGATTGTAAGATTAAAGGTGCGATCGCCGCCGGAGCAGACACGTAAGAACGAGTGAAAATCAGTTGGCTCGGACAAACAGGCAGACAGCGACCGCAGCCATAGCACTGCTTGTCTATCACCCCGGAAAAACCACCGCCGCTAGCACCCTGAAAAACTATTGCTTCGGCTGGACATATTTTTTCGCAAGGCCGCCAGCAGTCCGCCGGACAATCGGCTGGGTTGAATTCGGCTTTGCGAAAATGCGGGTCTTCCCCATCGTTTAAACTCACCATCAGCAGCGGCAACCCTTCCCCGCCCAACCTGCGGTTTTGAGTTTTTGCCTGTAATTCGCTGGCAACTTGTAGGGCTTCTTTCGCTGCTGCGACGGCGGCGGGATCTGCCGCGACATCAATACAGTCAGCACCTGCCAAGGTGTAAGCCAATGTGAGATTCCGAACCGCCGGCAGGTGTTGAAAGCTGGCCCCACAGATCAGCTTGAACCAATGGCCGCCTTTTAATGAGTTTAGTGGATGATAATGTTCTGTCACCGTTATATTTTAACGTTTTGGGCTAAAAATTGCTATGTGTTAGTTACTACTTAATTTTAAGATTTAATTTGATACAAGCGGGAAATGCTACTGATAGCAGTATTTCTAGGGCTGTTGGCTCTATATTTGACACTCCCGGCGTGAACGCGCGAGGATTCTTAGATCCTAGACCAGACTTAAATCAAGAACATTGCTGCACCAGATCCAGAGATCCAATCTCCCTAAGCGTTTACTGTATCGAGTACAGAAGTTCCGACGTGCCCCGTCGTACCTATCCCGCGATTAAGGATATTAATTGCGGCATTACGATCTCTATCCATTTCACATCCACACTGACAAGTGTGGGTGCGAGTGGATAGAGATTTTTTAACAACTTCCCCACAATTACTGCATTCTTGACTGGTGTATGCAGGATTTACCGCAATGGTAATCCGACCAAACACTTTCCCAAAGTATTCTAAGAACACTCTGAACTGATACCAAGAAGCATCACTGATTGACTTGGCCAGACAATGATTTTTTACCAGGTTAGACACTCTCAAGTCTTCATAAACTACTACATCGTTTGATGTGATTACGCACCTTGCCAATTTGATAGCATGGTCTTTACGCTGTCTACTTATTTTGAGATGTCGTTTACCTAAAATCACTCTGGCTTTGCGGCGATTTGACCCACCCTTGACTTTCCGACTTACAAGACGCCCGGCACGTTTCAATCGTGCTTCACCTCTACGCAGAAATCTAGGATTAGGAGCCATCCAACCATTTGAATCGGTGTAAAACTCCTTTAACCCGACATCTAATCCAATTGTTTTACCTGTCATTGGAGCGGTTTCTAGTCGGTCTACAGAGATGCAAAACTGGACGTGATATCCATCTGCTCGTTTTACCAACCGTACCCGCTTAATTTGGTCTGGTTGATAGAAATTCAGATCGCGAGTCCCTTTTAACTTCAGCCTACCAATCCCACACTTGTCAGTAAATGTGATTGATTTTCTATCGAATGAAAGCTTCCAAGAATTAGTTTTGTATTCAACAGAACGACAATCTTTCTGGAATTTAGGAAACCCGACTTTTTTACCTTTGATGCCTTTTTTGACGTTATCGTAAAAGCGGGAAATGCTCGCCCATGCTCTTTCTGCACTAGCCTGCCTGGCCATCGCACCTAATTTATTTGCAAAATCAAATTCTTTTGCCCAAATCGCACAATATTTAGAGAGATCGAACCAAGATTTAGCCCCACCATCCATCCACAGTCGGATCGATTTGTTGCGAATGAATTGACAAATTCTAATCGCTTCATCGACGGCCTGGAATTGATCCCGTTTTGCGTAAGCCTTGAATTCGAGAACAAGCATCTTAATTTCCTCCTATTCCTACAGTAACACATTTATCATAGGAACTCTTTTCTCTTCAGAAATATGGAGAAAGTCCCCCTACAAGGGGGAGGCTCTAACCCCAATTTTCTGATAAAGACTCTGTAAAATACCATATTTTGATGGTGTTGACACAGAAAAAGTAAAAGAGAGATTTTTTTTGCTCAGTTGGTGTCGAGTGGCTCAAAACCGCAGATGAACATTGTTCCCCCTGATTAGAACTCAATTCATCTGCGTTAATCGGAAATTCAACTAGCTAGAATGCTTGCTCAGTCGCTTGTAAGCCGTGGCCAAAGCATTACTGTCACCGACATTTCCAGGAAACAAAACGACTGGTAAATCGGGAAATAGAGGATGATCTGGCTCAGTTTTTACAACAGAACAACCTGGAATAATTTGACCGATTTGCCTGATACTTTTCAGCGACAAACCTGTACTCAACACATCATTAGAAGTAATCCCGCCCTTGCTAATTAAAAAACCGATGTCAGCAGGCAATCCCCGCACGACATCCATCAACAAAGCAGAAACAGCAGCACCAAATTTTAACCGGACTTCGGCATTTTCAAATTCTAGTTCTTGGCGGCTGGTATAAATTAC
Organism: Microcoleus sp. CAWBG58; assembly: GCF_020883045.1. Taxonomy (NCBI): domain Bacteria; kingdom Bacillati; phylum Cyanobacteriota; class Cyanophyceae; order Oscillatoriales; family Microcoleaceae; genus Microcoleus; species Microcoleus sp. CAWBG58. Next base: position 27,391 of record NZ_JAHRFA010000006.1, read on the forward strand.
AGGCGTTTTGCCATCTGCATGAGCAGTGCGAACTTTTTCCAGAATTTCATTGAGGAGTTGAGCGCGAGACTCTGGCGAATCTTCTACTAACTGAGATACATCTATTTCAATGCTAGCTGTATTGGGTTCTTCTAACAAGCGTTCCAATTGATCGGTCGTTTTCTTGACGTGGGAACCAACTATTACTGCACCAGGTTTGCCGTCTTTCACGTATTCTGCCATTTCGTCGGCTGCTACCGGCTGGTTGCCGAGGTCAGCTAAGGATGTTAAAATACTCGCCGCGCTGCGGAATAAAAACTTTTTGCCTTGACTGGCTGCATCGAGAATGTGTTTGGCAAATGTGTTTAAATCGCCTTGGCTTTCGCCGTCAACAACTGCACATTGGTTGTCTGTCATCTCCATCAATCTATCTAAACTCCCGTAGCGGATGTCGGCGAGTAAAATGCGATCGACAGTATCACTATGAATTCGACCTTGGGTTTTTTCTTCTACGTAGTCTGGCAGGTAACTGTGATGGTAGCCGAAGACTGAATCTTTGGCAAATTCGGTTTCGTGCACGGGGGTTTCGACACTGTTAACCATCAGGTAATGCACGCTGTTGCGGGTAATTCTGCCTCCTTCAAAAAAGGCGGGAATTAGAAAATGAGCGTCGAAGGGGCCGAGCTCTTCGGCGATTACATCGGTTTCGATCGGATAGTGACCGCGCAGGGTAGAATCGGAACGGCTAACGATTAGGAAGTCTTCGATTTCTTCGATCGCGATCGCCCTTTTGAGATTTTGGCACACTTCGCGGGTGACGGACGCTGCTGTTTCGGGAGTCAGCGATCGAGTATTTGTCAGTATAAAAAAAATCGGGGACTTGTCCCGCAGTCCCAAACGCAGGGTTTCTTCGTCCCAACGTGTCAGCAGCAAGCAACTGTGCACGGTTTGAGAACCTGTGGGATCGTCATCGAGAACTATAATCTTTGGTTTGGTAGAAGACATACTGACCTGGTTGTTAACGTCACCTTTCTAACATATCCTGACGCCGTTAGATCCAATCAAAAAATTTACAATTCGGGAAATTTACAATTCTGGTTGTATTTCTTAACAATTCTCTTTAGTAAAAGATATCGGTTAATCCAGTAGCATATAAGTCACTAATATTGTTTTACGACATACAGCACTAAAGTCAAGCTGATTAAAATATTCCGATGTGAATCAACTCTGTTCCGGGAATCTGAGCATTTTAGACTCAGCTTACTCGATCGAGAACTGCTCCAACATTCTTCTTCGATCGAAATTACGCAAAAACTCGATGTTTGGTACGCAGTGCGATCCTCTTCGAGGGCTGCGCTAACAACCTATTTACGTAATCCAAACGGTTGGCGATCGTCCAAACCTCCGGGAACCCGGCGCGCGTTCCCTTGCCACACATACCCCGATGCAGCGATCGCTTTTCCCCAAAAAGCAAACGTGGGGACTTTAGGGCTTAGGCTTGGAGTGATGCTCTATTGTTGAGTTTGTTAAGAAATACTAAAAAATCATGCAGTAATGCAGTAACAGTGGAATAATAGTTCATCAAATAAATTGTTATCCAAACACAAAAGCTTTATTGTTTGCACTCTCAAAATTAAAGGCGATCGCGAAAATCTGTCGCAGCGCTGAATTTTTGGTTGGGCTGCAAGGTGAAAAGTTTAGAGCAAGTATTTGCGGCGATCGCTTTTTCTGAGATCGTGGTAATGTTCGGGTGTTTTCTGCTGAACATTCTCATCGATTTGTTTCGATGTAGTTAGGATGCTTCGATCGGGTGCAGTGCATAAAGCATTTTCTACTAATTCCTTCAACTCCAAATTCATGTAATTCGGTATGCAATGAAATATTTGATATTGGGATTAATCATCGTCCCTTTTTTTTCCATGAAAGCGATGGCACAACCCGTCACCTATCCCGCTGCGGATGCGGTGCAGATTGCATCTAACAGAGCACCTGAAAAAGCGATCGATGAGCTAACAGACTTTATTTTCTACAATCTGCATCCACAATTGAATCGTCGCAAAATCCGCTCCGATGAAACGCAGTATATCAAGGAATGGGCGGCTATCAAAAAAGTGGTGAGCAACGATAACTTGCTTTACCAGGATGCCTGCGGTAGAAACTCGACGAATTACGAGTGGTTGCTTTCTAAGTATGACGGTGAGGGCGGGGGGAGACAGGGAAGAACTATCTCTTTATCCAGTCCCGTGCTCGATAAAGTAGCAGATGCCGTATTCTACACCCGCCATCCCGAATTGGGCTACCGCAGAATACAACCCTCAGAAACGCGACTGGTGTCGGAGTGGTCGAAAATTCGGCAGGGGGTAAGTTCCTTGCATCCTTGTTACTGAAGCTGCATCTATTACCTACCAATTCAACTATTTATTTTAGGAGAAAGAAAGAAAAATGGCTACATTTGAAGTTGGCAATCTGACAAATACCCGCACTTTTAACGACTTTGTAGGCAATGCGGAACCCAATGATTTATACCGCTTTAAGCTTACCGATGTTGGTGACTTTCGTTTGTCGTTGAGCGGTCTGAGTCAAGGTGCTTATGCAGAACTCTACCTAGATTCTGATAACAACGGTCTAACGGATTCCAATGAGTATATTGCCGATAGTTTTGGTAGCAGCGGTTCTACTGCCTCAATTACTCGCAGCTTGGGTGCAGGTACTTACTTTGTTAAAGTCAGAAACTCAGGTGGCTCTGATACTCGATATACTCTGAACCTGTCTAACACTCCCACTGGGATAGGAGATCCAGCCGGTAACACTTCTCGAAATGCTCTTAACATAGGTATCCTTAGCGGTACTCGCACTTTTAATGACTTCGTAGGTAGAGCTGACCCAGCAGATTACTACCGCTTCAATCTTAATAGCGTTGCTGACTTTAATCTCACTTTAAATGGTTTAACTCAAGGTGCTTACGCAGAACTGTATCTAGACAAAAATAACGACGGTCTAGTGGATTCCAGTGAGTATATTACCGATAAGTTTGGTAGCAGCGGTTCCACTGCTTCAATTACTCGCAGTTTAGGTGCAGGCACTTACTTTGTTAAAGTCAGAAACTCAGGTGGTTCTGATACCAAATACACCCTTGCCCTATCTAATCCTACCTCCAACCCAACACCCAGTCCAACACCCAGTCCAACACCCACTGCCAGAATTATTACCGACGTTAACTTGTTGGACACTTTTAACAGTATATCTCTAGCAGCATCTAGAGGTGTAACTAACAACCAGTTCCGCTCATTAACGGCTCAAAATGATACGGTTAACTTGCCAGAAAACAGCCCTTCTCAATTTCCTGGTGGCGTACTTGCTCTCGGAGGAAATGACACCGTGCTGGGTTCATCTGGCAATGATGCAGTCAACGGAAACACTGGCGCAGATAGTTTGAGAGGTGCTGGTGGTAACGACTTGCTACGTGGTGGCAAAGATGAAGATCGGATTTTTGGAGACGACGGAAATGACATTCTTAGCGGTGGTCGAGACAACGATACGCTTGAAGGTGGCTTAGGTAATGACTTTTTGCGAGGTGGCCGAGACAATGACTTGTTAATTGGCGGTGACGGTAACGATATTTTGATTGGTGATATTGGTTCGGATACTCTTACTGGCGGTGGTGGCTCAGATACATTTGTTTTGATCGTTTCTTCTGAAGCCGGACAGCGCGACTTTAATTTGGCAGATCGAATTACTGATTTTGGTCAGGGAGATCGAATTGCGATCGCAGGTAACATTTCCCTAACTGAACTGCGCTTTGTTACCTCTGGCAGCAACACATTAATTCAGTTAGCTAACGGCGATATTTTAGGTAATGTTCTTAATAGTTCGTCTGGAGCTATCCAGACCGCTACTTTCACTATATCTCTGACAGATTCAGCCTTGAACTTAGGCTAGTAAACCAGCCGGATTCATTTGGGCGGGGCTGCTGTATAAAATCCATAAGCCCTGCCATTTTAATCATTAACCGAATGATATTTTTAGATGCAGTCTCACCCAACTTAGGAATTATCTGTAAAGCTTTGCAACAGTCGATCGGCATTTTGCATAAAAGTAGCGGGTTGAGGCTGACAGATAAATAGAGGCTTTGAGGTGTTGCAGCAGTTGCAGTGCAGTTAAGGCGCTTGGGTGCGGAACAAGGCATTTTAGTAAACAGAGAGGAAAAAGTGTGAAAGGGCGATCGATTTTGACCTTGATGGTTTGGTTGGCGCTGTTGGGTACTGCTTCGGTATCGGTTTTGGCACAAGGGCCAGTTCCATTGACAAACCAACAGATATTGGAGGGGCGATCGCAAATAATTGCTCAACAGCAAAAATCTCAACTTATTACTTGGAGGGAATTTGTAGAAAGGGGTGGCAGGCGTTTTGTCAATTACGATTACGACCTACCTGCCGAGTTTAGGAATGGCTATGTTTACATCAATCCAGGGGGCGATAATACTACAGCTTATATCCTCAAACAAGGTTTATCTAGCTATCCACCAATCAAAAGTGGAATAGGAGAAATTGATTATGCTGCGGCAGATAGGTATGTAAATTCTGGCAAAGCAATCAGATTTTATTGGGGAGGTGGTGCAGGTACTTATCAAACTTATGGAAAAGATACTGAAGTTAGATTTTTAGATCGACCAGGCACAGGATGCTTAAGGCTTAGTTGTTTGGTAGCCCCTTTTATGACTAAGCAGCAAATCCGTCGTATTCTGCATTCGGAAAGAGAAATAAAACAAAAAAATTGAGGTAAATATGAAAGTGCGATACTTAGATAACGAACCTGCTGTTTGCAAGCAACCTCAAACGACGGCTCAAATAAACAATTGTGCACCTGCTCTTTATCAACAAGCAGATCGCCGACTTAATGAAGTCTACAAGCAAGTAATATCATCGAAGTTGAATCGGCGCGAGCGAGAAAAATTGATTAACGAACAACTAGCTTGGATTCAGCGCGGCGATGCTAGTTGCAAAGACCAAGGCAGAATAACACCTGCGGGTAGTGCCTATGCAGGTGTTCGCGATGCTTGTCTTGCTAGCGAGACAGACAAACGTACAGCGGAATTAGAGAAATATTTACAGAGATAAAGGAACAAGAGCGAACGATGGGAAAGTTAAACAGTTCAACTAAATTTGTAACCTTGGTAATTGCCACAATTGTTATTATTTGTCTGTGGGTAACATCAGTCAACGCTCAAGCGCAACTAACAGAAAACTCGAAACTAGCACTAAATGGAATTGGACAGATCCGAGTAGGGATGACAGTTGATGAAGCCTCACAATCTGCTAGAGTTAGATTAGTCAAAACCCAAAGTGGTGGTGAAGAGTATGGATGTTTCTATTTTAAGCCACAGGTCGAGCCAAAAGCAATTAGCTTGATGGTAACAAAAGGTCGCATTGCCAGAGTGGATATTAACAATGAGCGCATAACTACCATCAAAGGTGCAAAAATTGGGGATACTGAAGAGCAGATTTTTTCTCTATATCCTGGGCAAATTCAAGCAACTCCTCATCCTTATGTAAGTAGACCACCTCTTAATGGGAAATATTTAACTTTTGTACCTAAAGACGCGGCTGACAAAAATTACCGTATCATTTTTGAGACCAGCAAAAATCTGGTAACCAGCTTCAGATCTGGTAAAATTCCTGAAGTTGAGGCGATTGAAGGATGTTTGTAATCTGACAAGTAACTTGTGTTTGTGATATCAACTACAAAGGATACAAAGAAAATGATCAAAAAAGGTAGAGTGTTTTTCGGCGCAGTTGCAACATTTGTGATTTTAGGTGTTGATTGTTTGGTCGAATCAAAGCACAGCGTGGGCTTAGCAACGAAAACTGAAAGCTTACTAGCAGCAGGATTACCCGGTGAGTTGAAAACAGCTCAAGCACAAAATCAATGTGAACGCTCATCAAGAATTACTCCAGCTAAAGAAACCAGAAAAATTAAAGACGATAAATTTTATCTATCGTTTGATATTCCAACTAACTATCGGAATGAAAAAACGCAAGATGATAAGACTTTGATGATAATCCTAAATAATCCTGCTGACACTAAATTATTAGAATGCTGTAAAAGGATCAGGCAATTTGATTGTGGTTATGGAACTTTACCTGTGTGGGTGAAAGTAGAACCAGCAACTTCTGAAACTCGTCTGATTCCTGAACTTAGTTCAACTACTCTGAGGTTAGAAAATATTAGAGAAACAACTATTGCTAAGCAAAAAGCTTTCGTTTATATTACTAAGTCTAGTCTGACCGGAAACATAGATGATGCAGATACTTATTTGACAGCCAGCTTCTTTAGCCCAGATCGGCGAAACAATGTTACTATCTCTACTCGTAACTTTGGACGCCAAAATATTGGTTCTGTTGAACAAAAGGTATTTAATCTAGTGGTTTCGTCATTTGCTTTTGTAAAATAATTGGAATAAGGAGACGATAAATTATGAAAAAGCTATCCATTTTTAGCTTAGTAATGATCTTGACATTTGGTGTGGGTTCTTTACCTACTTCTGCCCAAGAAATACAAAGAGACTACGCGCCCACAACTCCGTTGCCTAGCATTGGTAGAACTACGATTCGAGACAACATCCGTAACTTACCTACCCGTCGAATATTTACCAAATGTCCATCAAACTCTATTATTCTTGAGTTTGCAGAAAGTAAAAATTATTTGGTAATCATTTGCTCGCAGGAGAACGATCGTAATGTTCCTAAATATTGGATACAACGACCCAAAAATGGCAGAGGTGATTTAAGGATTAATGTTACTTTTGATGAGGGAATGGCTTTGTACGAACGTGGTGAGTACAGTTATTCAATTTATAGCGATGGGATCAGACCAGAACGACTTAATGCCTATCTAGAACGATATAACCGCAACTTTCAAAAAGGTTTTGGAGAAGCTTTACTTTATCATTACAATCGGAGTTATCAAGATTTTAATCGTTAAGAAGTAGCAGTCAGACAGCAACGGTTCGATCGCCTTTTTCATGTCAAGACACCGATAGGCGATCGCACAAACCAGGCATTTTAGCAAACAGCAAGAAAAAATCATGAAATGGCGATCGATGAAAAAACTATTAGCTTTGCTACCAATCATAATGATTGGAGTTGTATTTCCCGCACGAGCCGGGAGAGTCGAGTCAACACCTGTTTCCTGTTGGTTGTTTCGGGGAGACAAGGTAGCACTCAAGCAAACCTGCATCTATGAGTCGGTTTCTTGGGCTGGAGGAGGAGCGAGCTCTTTGCGCTGGGAAGATGGCGTGCGAACAAAAATGACATGGGGATTGCAGGGGCGCGGAGAAAAACCTTGTGCCGATGGCAGCATTGGCATTGATGGCGTTTGTAGCACAAACTATTTCCGCCATCCGACAACTTTAAAGCAGATTTCTGAGGAAGAGAGAGAAAGTCGCCTGAAGAATAACCAACGGATCGTAACCTGCCTCCAATTGCGAGATAAATCAATTTGTTGGCTTAGATGAAATCGATCGCAAATAAGGTATGCACAGTAAAAGCTGCGCCAGAAATAGTTTAAAATGCAGCGTTAGAGGCATAACTAAATGTTAATTTGTAAATACACGATCGGCACTTACTTTGAGTCTACGATCGCCTGCTTTAATTGCAGAGTTAGCAATCGCTATTGCAGTTTCAGGCGTGCGTGTTTTTGACCAAACTTCGTACAATACTCCGTTTTGCTTCCATTGTAACCATGACCAGCAAGCGGCACCGCATTGTTGAATTAGTAACGCATTAGAACCGTTGAGTAGTCGAATGTCTTTAAAATTAGCTTTTTTGTCAGGTGATGTTCTGTCTATATTACCATCTTTCTTTGCTTTGATTGAAAAGCGAAGAGCTGCATTTCCAGGATTTCCTGGCTCATTATTAAAATTGACATCATAGTCATAGTATTGCGATTTTGTACTAACGTAAGCATAATTAGCCTTGGATTCATACTTCTGAATTACATCTTCAGATGGCAATAAAATAGGGATATTCGTTTTTTGGGCAATTTGTGAAGCGATGGATTGGATGGAAAAGGTGGAAGAGATTGCCCCTTCGAGCCCCACAACTACCACACTCGCAGCTAAAACTGTCAGACTAAAAGAGTAACCAATCCAAGAAGTAGCTTTAAACATCATCAACTCCGCCCCACGGTACACCAATAATGACGGCCTCAACTTTAACCTTCCAATAACTCGATCTATCAGTTGGTAGCTATAGCAATCCTAAATTATTAAAGGGATAAGTAGACCAATATAGCAAACATAGCACACCAAGATACCCAATTTTTTAAAGACGTTGTTATCTAAAAGCGATCGCGTTTTACGTTGCTCGCAAAATCTTGATTTTGCAACTCTTTCATTTCTGATTGAACTCTTAAGGCTAATTGCAAAGCTTCGTTTAGCAATCGCCCCTGCTGGCTCGATCGATCGCTAATTTGCAGGGCATTCAAAGTTCTTAAATTATTGGCAAACAGTTCTGAGTTAGTATCGACAAATTTTTTGTTTTCCCTGAGAATCCTCTCGGTTTTCAAAGCTCGAACCAAATCCTCTCTGATGAGCTGCAAGGCTTTAATAACTTTTGCGCGATCGCCTATTTTGACGTTCGGATTGCCAGCATCTTCGATCCGGTCATTAATTTCGATCGCTTTGATTATACCATTATAGCGATCGACATCATCAAAAAGATGGATTAAATCTTGGTTCCGGCTGCACCAAATTTTCCAGGCATCTTCCAGGATCAAACCGGCGATCGCACCCAAGTGCAGGGCCAACCACAACAAATAAACCCTAGGAAATATCAATACCAGCAGCCAACAGCTAATTAGAACCAAAACAATTAAACCGACTGTTTTTAAAGCTTCGCGGGCAAACTTAGTCGCAGTCGCAGGCCGGTATACGCGATCGGGCCCCGCGCCGCTGAGGTGCTTGATCTCACCGACAGTAATTTCTAATCCCTGAATGTCAGGTCGCATAAATCTTCACAAATATTTGTTAAATATAAAGTTTTCTTGTAGAACAAAGGGCTCGTCTACAATAAACCTAACACCTTTTTTAACCAAAACCAAACTATGTCCGCACGTCCTATCTACCTCGACAACCACGCCACAACCCCTGTAGACAAACGAGTAGTTGATGCGATGCTGCCCTATTTTACCGAACAATTCGGCAACGCAGCCAGCATCAACCACGTCTACGGCTGGGAAGCAGAAGCAGCGGTAAAACAGTCACGACAAATCATAGCAGAAGCGATCAATGCCTCTCCTGAAGAAATTGTTTTTACTAGCGGTGCAACGGAAGCAAATAATTTAGCGATTAAAGGCGTCGCTGAAGCCTATTTCAGTAAAGGAAAGCACATTATCACAGTACAAACTGAACATAATGCCATTCTTGATCCCTGTAAATATTTGGAAAAATTGGGGTTTAGCATTACGGTTTTACCTGTGAAAAGCGACGGACTAATTGATATTGGAGATTTGATTAAAGCGATTAATGCCGAGACAATTTTAGTTTCTGTGATGACGGCTAATAACGAAATTGGTGTGATTCAGCCGATCGCCGAAATTGCTGCGATTTGTCGCGGGAATGACATTTTGTTTCACACGGATGCGGCCCAGGCGATCGGCAAAATTCCCCTCGACGTAGAGGAAATGAACATCGATCTGATGTCTTTGACTGCACACAAAATCTACGGGCCAAAAGGCATCGGTGCCCTCTACGTGCGCCGCAACAAGCCGAGGGTACAGCTAGCACAACAAATGCACGGAGGAGGGCACGAAAGGGGAATGCGATCGGGAACTCTTTACGCACCGCAAATAGTCGGTTTTGCTAAAGCTGTAGAATTGGCGATTACCGAAATGGAGGCGGAAACAGAACGAGTTGTGAATTTGCGGCAGCGTTTGTGGGAAAATTTGAATGAATTGGGCGATGTTTATATCAACGGTCACGCGACGAAGAGATTGCCGGGGAATCTTAATATTAGTGTAGGGGGCGTTGACGGTCAAGCGCTGCTGTTGGGTTTGCAACCGGCGGCGGCAGTTTCTTCTGGTTCTGCTTGCACTTCGGCGAAAATATCTCCATCTCATGTTTTAGCAGCGATCGGGCGATCGGACAAATTAGCCTACGCTTCAATTCGGTTCGGGATTGGTAGGTTCAATACTGCTGCTGAAATAGATGCAGTGTCTCAACATGCGATCGCAACTATTCAATCTCTCCGCCAAGCTCAAAAAGTCATGAGTTAAATATAATACCTTGTCCGGGCGATCGACTACAATAAAATTGGTTCGATCGTTCGGACTTCAGTTCTTAGATGGATGCGGACTAAAGTCCTCACTACAAACCTGATGGATGCGGGCTAAAGTCCTCACTACAAACCTGATGGATGCGGACTAAAGTCCTCACTACAAACCTGATGGATGCGGACTAAAGTCCTCACTACGAACCTGCGGACTAAAGTCCTCACTACAAACTTGTTTAGAGGACTAAATTTTATTCAATACAAATCAATTTCTTATTTAGAACCAAACACCTCACGCACCCGATAAATCGGTTTTCCTTGCGACTCGTGATAAGTCCGCATCATCACTTCTGCCAACAAACCAAAACAAAATAACTGCACGCCAGTCAACAACAAAACCACAGCTAAAATCAGCAAAGGACGGTTGCCAATAATTTTACCAAAACCCAATTTTAGGATCGTCAAATAAATCCCTAAACCCGTTCCCAACGCCATCGAACTCATTCCCAAAAGTCCAAAAACGTGCATCGGTCGAGTCAAGAACTTCTTCATAAAAGAAATAGTCAACAAATCCATCAATACCCGAAAAGTCCGCCAAATGCCGTACTTGCTTTGACCGAAACGGCGCGCGTGATGTCGCACCGGAATCTCTGCAATTCTCGCACCTTCAATAAACGCCAAAGCCGGCAAAAATCTGTGCAACTCCCCGTAGAGATTTAAGTCTGCAACTAACTCAGATTTATAAGCTTTCAAAGAACAACCGTAGTCGTGCAAAGTTACGCCCGTAACGCGACCAATTAACCAGTTAGCAATTTTAGACGGAATCAGGCGGCTGATCGTATTGTCTTGCCTATTTTTGCGCCAACCGCTAACTAAATCGTAGCCTTCATTTAACTTTTCCAGCAACACCGGAATATCAGCAGGGTCATTTTGCAAATCGCCGTCTAGGGTAACAATAGCACGGCCTGTCGCGCGATCGAAACCTGCCGACATGGCAGCAGTTTGCCCGTAATTGCGGCGCAAAAGCACAGCACAAAGGTCATCGCGACTACCGGCTAGCTGCTTGAGAAGGTCAGCAGAACCGTCTTTAGAACCGTCATCTACACAGATAATTTGATAGCTGAGTCCAGAGGGTTGAATCGCAGAGGCGATCGCCTCAATCAGATGAGGCAAACTTTCCACCTCATTATACACTGGCACCACGACCGAAACGTCGATCGCCACCTCAGTTGCAGCCTGCTGTTCGGCCAATTTTTCCAAAAATAATGCAGCGTCCATTGCTTTGTTAGATAACATCATTGGTCATTAATCATTGGTCATTAGTCATTAGTCATTGGTCATTAGTTATTAGTTATTAGTTATTAGTTTTTAGTTATTAGTTATTAGTCAACGGTCATTGGTCAACTGTTAACTGTTAACTAAAATAGGGCGGGTACGGGGACACCGCCCCTACAACTGTCCACTGTCAACTGTCCACTGTCAACTGTCCACTAGGTTGATAACTTGCCACAACTTTACCATATCCGCGCAATTGCTGGTAATAAGCTCTGCTGACTGCATCCCCATTATCCGACAAAACATCGATACCAATTCCGTCGCGACCTTGTACTTTTCCAGAACTGTGAATGTAGCAATTATCTCCGAGGTACAATCCTACATGAGTTGCTTTTTCTGGCGTACCAAAAAACACTAAATCTCCCGGTTCTAAAGCACTAACACTAATAATAGATGTAGTAAAAGCTTCTTGCTGGTAAGCATCCCTCGGCAACCAGATACCCGCAGCTACAAAAGCAGCTTGCATCAATCCCGAACAATCATAATTTGGCCCGACTGTACCGCCCCAAAGGTAATAATTGGATTGCTGCATCGCCTCGCGAGTAAAGGTAATTGCGATCGACAATTTATCCCTAATTTGAGCCTCAGAAAGCACCAGAGGATGATACACTGTTTCTGTGACTTCGAGCAACTCAATATCTCGAAGATCCAGCCATCCCGGATAATCGTCTTCGCACAGCCGCACCATCACAGCCGTTGTATCCCCCTGCACAAGGGAATCTATGCCATCTCTCCCACCCTTAACAAGGGGGGGCTGGGGGGGGTCAAAAAGGAGCAAATGTCGCCCCAAGGCTGCTTGAGTGGCCAAACGATCGCACTTTGGGGAATCGTAAATATTTATGTGCGATTGCGCTCGATACTCCACACCATCAGATAATTGATAATTGACCATTGCTAATTGCTAATTGCTAATTATTTGCTATTAATTGTTCGCACTTAACGATTTATTGCCATTAGCCAACCGCCAACCGCCGTTAATCGTCAGCAGTCAACCATTAACCATGACATTTTTCCACAAAGACGAACAATTAGAAACCCTCGGCAGTAGCATTATAGATGCAGTCCAGGCAGAATTTACAGGATTGAAGGGCGATCGTACAGCAGTAACCTGGATCGTCTACGATCCGCCAGTGCGAGTCAACACAGGTGGCGCCCTAAGTCCACAAGAATTTTGGAAATATCAACCGCGAGGTTTTAGCGCCAGGGCTTCCGAACGAATTTATCCCGCCAGCATCGTCAAACTATTCTACCTTGTTGCCATCTGGGAATGGACACAAAAAGGCATGATTCAAACATCGCCGGAATTAGAACGCGCCGTCCGAGATATGATAGTTGACTCCAGCAACGACGCCACCAGCTTAGTAGTAGACGCCCTCACGGGTACCACCAGCGGCCCCGAATTATCACCAGGCCCCTTTGAAACTTGGAAACAGCAGCGAAACCTCATCAACCGTTACTTTCAATCATTAGATTGGCCAGAATTAAAAAACATTAATGCCAATCAAAAAACCTGGTGCGACGGCCCCTACGGTCGCGAGCGAGCATTTGTGGGAGAATTAATGGAAAATAGGAATATGCTGACTACAAATGCAGCGGCGCGTTTGCTGCATACTATCATCGGTGGCGTAGCTGTTTCTGCACAAGCATCGCAAGACATGATGGGTTTAATGAAACGCAGTTTAGAACCAGCAGCATTAGAAGCAGATCCCGAAAATCAAGTTACAGGTTTTTTAGGTGGCGGATTACCAGAAAATACAAAATTGTGGTCAAAAGCGGGGTTGACAAGTCAAGTGCGGCACGATGCTGCTTATATTGAGATACCTGGTTTGCGGCCCTATTTGTTAGTTGTCTTTACCGAGGGTAAAGAGAATAGCAAAAATGAAGAGATTTTGCCTTTTATCTCGCGGCAGTTTGTGGAAGCAATGAAGGCACTTGATTAGATTCGGTAGCTGATGATTGCTGCTAAATTAATTCAAATACAGTATCTATTCGGATAGGGAAATGGTAATTTTGTTTTCGTTGGTTTAAGGTCAGCTCGCGCTTGGGGCAAGGTACGTAGTTGCGCTTGAGCGCTCTTTCCTAATCTTATAAAGAGCGCTGGGCATTACTTAATCAGGGTAGGAAAATGGATAACTTGAAAATTCAGCTATATTGACTCACTGGTTTGTTTTATTTTTTCACCTTGATTCCTTTTGATTCATTTATACCTTAAATTCGCAATCCCGGAGCGCTGAAGCGCAACTACGTACCTTTTTTTCTCTGCTTTATACCGCAAATTAGCAATGCCGGAGCGCTGAAGCGCAACTACGTACCTTTTTTACGTTGAGTCGTTCCTAGGGAACGAGCTTTTAGAACGGAGAGGGAGGGATTTGAACCCTCGAAGGATGTTAACACCCTTAACAGATTAGCAATCTGCCGCTTTCGACCACTCAGCCACCTCTCCAAGATGACGGTAACTAATAATAGCACACACATCCTCGTCTTGCCAACCCCTAAACCAAAAATTCCTGAATCACTCTCGCTGTATACGTTTGATCGAAAAAGGAAAAATTCTCCCAATCTCCCGGGTGCATCTGGTTTTTGAAGAGGACGAAGCATGACCGCATATAAGTTATTAGTTATAATCCCATATTGATTGCGGTCATGCTTCGCCCCTACGGATATATTTGCCTTGCGCCAGATGCACCCAATCTCCCCCTCTCCCCCTCTCCCAATCTCCTCTCCCGATCGCCTATTCCCCAAAGCCCCTGGCCTTCAAGTGCTTTTCCCAGCTAAAATTGGAACTCAAAAAGAACCTCTTAGTAGACAAATACCCCAATCGATATAGCTTAGCCTTGCGATCGCCATCAAGTTGAAAATCCGTCGTCGTCACCCCAGCTTCACTCACATCTATATTAATTACCCTGCCTTTATCCATTTCCCGCTGGTGATAGCGGTCTCTTGCTTTCATCATCGTTCGGAACATCGCCGCCAGCATTGACAGCGGAGTGTTAATTTTAACTTGACTCTCAATGCCAGTATCGACCAATCGAAACCCAAAGGTAAACCAGCGGGGCATAACGGGAGTTGAACCGACAGATTGTTTGTCATAAATCCATAGCGGGAAATTGCTCAGAATTCCGCCATCGACAATTAAGTCGTCACCCAGTTTTCCTGGCTCAAAAAATAGCGGAATGCTCATCGACAATCGCACTGCTTCAGCTACGCTAAAATCTTCGGGATTTTGGAGGCGCAACTGTTGGTACAAGGCATCGGAATCGGCAGAGTCTTGACGCCGCAAGTCGTCGGGCAGTACCAACATTTCACCGCGACTTAGGTTTGAGATTACTACTTTTAATTCCCGCTCTTTTAGCTGTTTTTTGACATCAGCAAAAGTGTGCAACTGACCTTTACTAAGTGTTGCTTCCAACCACTGCCGGAAAGGTTGTGCCGAATATTCTCCCATCTGGCGGCTAATTGTGAGGAAAAGTAGCGTCCAAGCTGGAGATTGCAAGTCGTCGGCGGGGTCGCCGTTTAAAATTAGAGGACTGTTTTTTTGAGTTAAAAATAGGCTGTAATCAAGCTGTCCTAACAACTCCTCCAAGTCGTCCATTGACAAGTCTGTTGCCAATACTGCGGCAGTAATTGCACCCGCAGAAGTACCGGCCAATTTTCGCCAGCGGATGCCCAAATCGTGGCAGCATCTGAGTGCGCCTAAAAATGCAAGTCCGCGCACGCCACCGCCTTCAAAAATGGCGTCGGCATAGATTTGATTTTGTTCGTCGGGAGGCGGAAATTTTTTGATAATTGTTTCTTTCTCGGTGGCGGACATCCTGACACCGGGTTCTTGCAAAATTTGCTGGGGAGACCAATTACTCATTTTAGATTTGGGATTTGGGATTTGGGATTTGGGATTTATAGAGAAGATACCAGTTTAATCGGGTACATATCAGAAACCTGGAAGTGCCAGCATGGAGCAGTACCATACTAAAATTGTTTTTTGTACTGCGTTTGTTTGAAAAGTGTTATTTATTGTTGTTGATTTTTGTGGGCATTCATGGCTTCTTTGACGTGTTCTTGAATTTGCGATCGCACTTGTTCGTAGGCAACCGACGCGCACCAGGGTCGCAGAGATAGAATAGTTGTATCAGGAGAGATCTCGATTACCAAACAAGTAGGGGGCGGATTTTCCAACACCAGCGGGTGAGAGTGGGCAATTTCTAATAACTCAGCCATCATCGGACGGATCTGCCGATCGCCAATATCAATTTTTAAGTCTACTCGCCTCGTACCCATCGCTGTGGTATTTTTCAGTGTACCGTTAAATAAATTATTATTCGGAACAATAATTTTTACGCGATCGTCCGTCACGACGGTTGTTGAAAAAATCCCGATGCTATCGACAACTCCCTTGACATCCGTAGCTTCGATCGTATCTCCGACTTCAAAGGGCCGCAAGCTAATCAACATAACCCCAGCAGCAAAGTGCGATAGAGTATTTTGCCACGCCAAACCAATCGCCAAACCCGCCGCGCCGACTACCGCCACCACGCTAGTAGTTTGAATTCCCAACTGACTCAAAGCCGCGACTGCGCCGACAACCAAAATCGCAATTTCGGCTGCTTGAACTAAGAATTTCCGCAGCGTGGGCTCGGTGCGGCCCAGAGCTCGACGAGTCACGTTACCCGCCAACCCGATCGCAAATCGCGTAATTAACAAAATGCCGATCGCCCACAGCACTTGAGGTACAATTTGAAAACCCAATTCTACGAATTTTTTAGAGAATTCTTGGGCCACCTGCATCGCCTGTATTCTCTCTGCATCTAGCGGCAGACTTTGAGCTATTTGTAGAAATGTGCTGGCTTTCATGTCAATTGGGAATTGGTAATTGGGAATGGGGAATTGGTAATTGCAGTCTCAGTCTTCTCGATAATTCCGAGAGTCCGACAGGGGTTTTAACCCCTGCCGGACTGCCGGAATGTCGAGAGAGCTAAAGTCATCTAAAAACAGTTAACAGTTTACTGTAACGCGGGGCAATCGGTGTTTAAAACCGCACAAAATTTCCCAGGAAATAGTCCCTAAGATTTCTGCCCAATCGTCAGCAGTAATTTTATTTTCTCCATCATTCCCCAACAATGTCACCACTTCACCGACTTCTAAATCGGGAATATCGGTCACATCCAGCATTAATTGATCCATCGTCACGGCCCCGACTTGCGGCACAAATTTACCCCTAACTAAAACCTGCATTTTAGTAGAAAGATTGCGCGGAATCCCATCTGCATAACCGATACCAACTACGGCAATCTGTGTCTCGCGCCCAGCAATAAATTTATAGCCATAACTGACGCCGGTGCCTGCTGCAATTGTTTTCACCTGCGTTACTCGGGCTTTGACCTGCATTGCGGGCTGCAAAGAAGCGATCGCCTGCAAGTGAGGAGCAGGATAAAGACCGTAGGTAGCCAAACCCGCTCGTACTAAATCGTAGTGCAAATCGGGGTCTGTGAGGGCGGCAGCAGAGTTTGCCAAGTGGAGGCGACAGGGGTTAATTCCTGCTGCTTGGATTTGGGCGATCGCCTTTTTGAACCGTTGCTGTTGCTCTCTCATCACGGCGGGATCGGGACTGTCGGCTGTCGCCAAGTGAGAGTAAATGCTGGCTAATTTTAAATTTGGCAAACTATTGACTAATTGCACAAATTCTGTTGCGTCTTGCCAGGGTGTACCCAAGCGAGACATTCCCGTATCTAACTTAGCGTGAACGGGCAAAGATTGGTTGAGACTGACGAGAACTTCCGAAAAAATTAGGGCTTGTTTGGCAGTACAAATAGTGGGTTGCAAGTGCCATTGGGCGATCGTCTGTACCTGTGCCGGTGTATTAGTTGCTCCCAGTAGCAAAATCGGTGCTTCTATCCCAGCTTCCCGCAACTCTATGCCTTCGGGAATTGTCGCGACTCCCAGCCAACTAGCACCTGCTTGCAATGCGGTTTTACTGACTGCGATCGCACCGTGCCCGTAAGCATCCGCTTTCACAACTGCCATCAGTTCTGTGTTGGGAGACAATAGATCCTTAAGCTGTTTTACATTGTGAGTCAAAGCTGCTAAATCTATTTCTACCCAAGCCCGCTGGCAAAGTCCGCCGTCACCGTCCCACAGCACCGTCTGGCGGGATTTTTTGGTTGTCGATCCTGCGGCCGTTTGTTCCTCACTCAACATTGTCGATCGCTCCTACTTGCTGGCACCATTAAAAACTGCTGGGAGATTGCACTCTCGGTGTAATTATAGTTAAATTTACGTTTTTATCAATTAGATCGGTTCACAAAAATCCTGCAACACTAGACCAGAACCAAACCGTTATATTATCAGTAGTTCCCAAATCTCACATCCAAAATCGAAAAATGGAAAATCTCAAATGGTATTAGCTGGTGTATCATAGCATCAAAAATACCCGTAAAAACTATGGACGGATTGGCTTACCTGCATTTAGCTGAAACTTGGGAAACGCCCCCAACTCAACTTCGATCGCCCAACTCGAAAACGCACCTAAATTTAGCTGCAACTCCTTTACTTTTCTTTACAACCTCTCTGGCAATTTTAAATTTAGTCTATCCCGCCCTCGCCATCACAATCACAAAAGGCGATTCAGGCCCGGAAGTTGTCGAAGTACAGAAAACTCTGCAAGCCTCAGGACATTTTGGCGGTAGGGCTACAGGATTTTACGGTTCCGTAACCCAGGCTGCGGTGAAAAAGTTCCAAGCAGACAACAACCTGAAAGTTGACGGAATAGTCGGCCCTCAAACCTTGTCAGCGATCAAAGGCAAGTCGCCAGCCGCCAGCGCTGACAAGGAACCTGCGGAAAAAACAGCATCAAAGGTCGATCGACCTTCGCCATCTCCTACCGCCACAGAAAACAGCAACCAACTCGAAGATACAACTAAAAATCAACGAGAACAACCTCTTTTTCAAGAACCATTTTTACCACCATTTAAAACAGAAACTGCTGCGCCAAGCTCCGACAAAAAAGAAAATGAATTACCCGGCAAAAGGCTTGCAAACACCGAAGGAAAAATGACTTTGAAAAAAACTATTTACGGCAAAATATCGCCGAAATCAATAGTTTATTCGGGAGACGGTTTATTTTTTGCTCAAAACATGATGTACAGCCACAGCATAACAGTTTACAATAGGAAATTTAAATTAGTCAAGACTATTTCCGATACAGTAAACTTGTCAAAATTTGGCTTTTCTAAATTCAAAGGCAATTACAAAGGTTCTCCCGTAGAAGCTGCCTTTTCAACAGATGGAAAATATGGCTATGTATCGAACTATCAAATGTACGGTTCTGGGTTTGACAATCCCGGGAGCGACAGGTGTTCTCCATCAGCCAAACACGACCAAAGTTTCCTGTACCGCATCAACACCCAAACGTTGAAAATAGAAAAGATAATTCCTGTAGGTGCGGTTCCGAAATTTAATGCTGTTTCACCTGACAATCGCTTCGTACTCGCGACCAATTGGTGTAGTTGGGATTTGAGCGTAGTTGATATCAATAAAAACCGCGAAGTCGAGAGGATAAAACTCGGTGCATATCCTCGGGGTATTGTGGTTACTCCCGATTCAAGAAATGCCTACATTGCCGTCATGGGTTCTTCCGATATTGCGAAAGTCAATCTTTTAGACTTTTCGGTAGAATGGTTGAGAAATATTGGTAATGCGCCGCGTCATTTGACGATAGATCCCAATGGCAAGTATATGTATGCCACTTTGAATGGTGAAGGAAATGTGGCAAAGATCGATCTGGCAACTGGTGAAGTAGTAGATAAGGTTTCGACTGGAAATGCACCTCGCAGCATGACAATTTCTGGTGACGGCAAACTGATTTATGTGGTTAACTATTCATCGAATACTGTTAGCAAGGTGAGGACTAGCGACCTTAAAGTTCTGCAAACAGTTAATGTTAATGCAAGTCCGATCGGGATTACTTACGATCCGGAAACCAATCAGGTTTGGGTGGCTTGTTATTCGGGCAGCATTATGGTGTTCCAAGATTAATCTACCAGGTTCGTAGTGAGGACTTCAGTCCGCAAAAAATCTGGAAAAAGGACTTGCATTCCCTACGACAAACCAGGTTCGTAGTGAGGACTTCAGTCCGCAGAAAATCTGGAAAAAGGACTTGCATTTCCTACGACAAACCAGGTTCGTAGTGAGGACTTCAGTCCGCAGAAAATCTGGAAAAAGGACTTGCATTCCCTACTACAAACCGGGAGCATCTCATTTTTGTAAAAAGCATTTTTTCTTTGAGTGCTGTCCCCGCTCGCGTATTGTACAATACGCGAGCGGGGACAGCACTATAAATACAAAACTGAGATGCTCCCCTATAAACTAGGTTCATAGTGAGGACTTCAGTCCTCAGGAAATACAAAAAAAAAGGACTGAAGTCCTTACTACAAACAATAACGATTAAATCTGATTTTGGGGCGTGGGTTCGACTGCACCCCAAAAATCTTATTATTTGGATGGCTTTACAGGCTTCATAACATAGTCAGAAGGCTTAACAGGAACCTTGCCTTGTTTCGCCATCGCTTCGTAAATCATAGCTGCTACTTCCGCGCGAGTTGCTATTTTATTAGGCTGCAAAAGAGTGGGTTTCGGATGGTTGACAACAATGCCAGCTTCCGTGGCTGCTGCTACTTTGTTGACTGCCCATTTCGGCACTTTTTTCCTGTCTGTATAAACTTGTAATGTTCTGCTGGCTTTCGCTGACGGTTTCAGGTTTAAACCGCTAGCTAAAGCTGCGATGACTTCCACGCGCGGGACTTCTTTATCGGGACGGAAGGCATTGTCTGGGTATCCTTTAAGATATCCAGTTTTGACGCTGTGGTCGATGGCCCCAGCGATCGGACTGTTATTCTTCACGTCTTTAAAATTAATCGGTTTGCGGCGCGGTTCTTTGTCCGACATTCCCTGAATTAAGCGCGCTAGTTCCGATCGCGTAATCGGTTCGTCTGGCCGAAACTTGTTGTCCGTGAAATCAGCAAAAAATTGCCGATCGGCTAAAGCTACAATGAATGGACGCGCCCAATATTTGTCAGGAACATCGGAGAATTTAACGGGCCCGGCTTTTGGTTTAGCCGCTTTCGGTTTGGTAATGACTGGAGGGACAGCCTCGCGCTCACTTGGCGTTTCGGGAACAACAACCGTCCCCATAGGAGGAATTACTGGAAAAAGTGGCCCTATAGGTGCCACAGGGACGACATCAGGTTGCGAGGGAAGGATCGTTCTAGCGGGCGATCGCACTTCGGGACTCGCCGCCGGTGGTGTTAATATTGTAGAGTTCCCAGGCTCAGCAGCAGGTTGAGAAAAAACGGCTGGAAATTGCCAACTTCTAGCATTCAATCGATCGGGATTTCTGCCTGTTACCCAAAAGAAAATTGCTCCCATCGTGCCGAAAGCAACCAAGATCGCAATTAATTCATCAAATCCTAAAGGTTTTCTTTTCCCTGACGGGGGTTGTGAAGAAGACATACTTGTCACCTACATATCAATGAAGCAATTAAATCACATATTTTTTGAGTCTGCCGGAGGCAGAGATCGCTCCCATCAACTATTCCAAAGTTTTCACCGTCAACACCTGCGGCGGCGTAGCATCGGGAGGATAGATAAAATTAATTTGGATCGATCGCCTTTCACCCGCTGCTAACTTCAACTTTACCATCGGTTCCACAACTTGACCGACGCGCTGCCACAAATGCACGTAACGAGTCGTAGCTGCACCGCGATCGTCTTGGTAGCGCAATCGCACAGTACCTCGAAAATAAGGAAAATCCAGCGACGGTTTGCGAAAGCGCAAGCCGTTTCGGCTCCCTTTTCTGGAGGGTCAGTTTCGCGCCAGTAAATACCGCTATCTTGCCCGATCGGATATTGTCCGTCGGGGTGGAGGGTTTGCAGTGTAGTTTCCAGGGAGTCGGTGAGTAGGATACTCTGGGGATGTTCTTGGAAGTTTTTCGCAAAATTGCCGTCGGAGTCAGGTAGTTGGGTGCGATCGGGAAAGGCAGGAGGTAATGTTGTGGGGTTAAGGCTTTGGGTCATGTCAGCTATCCGGTGGTGAAAGGACAGATGCTTTATTAATTAGAGCATAGCGATCGTAGATTGAGGGGCTTTATACTGTCTGATAAAATGTTTGTCGCTCACTATTGCCGCGATCGCGAACCACTGGACGACGTAACGAAATCCGAAGCGCTGCTGTGCAACCTATTCTGGGGATGAGACCTTAAGCCAACTGAGGCTATTAGTGTTAGACTTTAAAGTAGTATGAAAAAGTTTTTCAAGAGATGGTTTGTGAATAATCAACAGCATCAAGATAAAGTAAATGCTCGTGCACCCGATTCAAATGTTCTGGAGCCAAATGATATCTATACCATTGATGCTCCTGTTAATAACCCCGAACAAGACAAGTTCAAGCGCTGGTCTTTTTCCCAAAGAGTTGCACAAACGATTGCTTCTCGAAGCGATCCAAGTAGCCTTGTTATAGGAATTTATGGTCCTTGGGGTGACGGCAAAACAACAGTTCTTAATTTTATTGAAAGGGAATTTAAAGAATCTGATGAAATCATTTGTGTCAAATTTAATCCTTGGCGATTTACTGATGAAGCCAGTTTGATCAAAGGATTTTTTCAAGCTTTGGCGGAAGCAATTGGAAAATCTATAGCTTCCCACTCGGAAAATATAGGCAAATGGCTTGACAAGTATTCAGGTGCACTGACTGCATTCACTTTCAATGTTGGCGGTTTTGGCGGTTTTGGCGGTTTTCGATTTAATCCCGGTCAAAGTATTCAAGCACTAGGTAAAGGACTTTCATCTGTTGAATTAGAGGAATTGAAAAAAAGAGTCGAGTCTCTTCTTAAAGATGAGGGGAAGCGTGTAGTTGTCCTAATGGATGATATCGACAGGCTTGATAAGAACGAGATTCAAGCTGTATTTAAACTTGTCAAATTATCTGCTGATTTTGACTATACAGCCTATATTTTAGCCTTTGATGAGGAGATGGTAGCTTCTGCTCTCAGTGAAAGGTATGGCTCTGGAGATATTAAGGCGGGAAGAAATTTTTTAGAAAAAATAATTCAGGTTCCGTTAAACTTACCTAAGGCAGATCGACTGGCTTTGCTCGAATATTGTATGGTAGGAATAGAAGAGGTTCTAAAAGATGCAAATATTCAAATTTCTGAGGAACAATTTCGATATCACTTCCTTAATCATTTCATTGAGGGTTTAGAGATACGGGTTAAAACACCGAGAATGGTTAAACGCTATATAAATGCTCTTGCGTTTTCTCTACCTATATTGAAAGGAGAAGTTAATTCTCCAGATTTAATGCTGATTGAGGGAATGCGACTCTTCTATCCAGTATTATACGATGTCGTGAAAAATAATCCTGAGATTTTCTCAGTTTCACCGTTTACTTACAATCGTGAAGATTACAAACAGCGCAGTCTTGAAATTATAAACAAGGGGATTGAGGGTTTAACTACTGATGCAGGAGAATCTGCTAAAAATCTCTTAAAAGCTTTGTTTCCATGCCTAAAACAGACTGGTATACTTGGCAATATTAATTATATTTCTAGTGGTTGGAAAGGAGAATGGGATATAGAGCAAAGAGCCTCTTCTTCTCACTATTTTTCCCGATTTTTCTCCTACTCAATCTCAGATAATGATATTTCTGATCGAGAAATTACGTCCTTTCTATCTCAGATACAGGATAACTCTGTTGAAACGACTATATCGAACATCCATCAAATTGTTGGAGAGCAACGAGCCGACCTATTTATCCTGAAGCTAAATAGTAGAATAGAAAAGCTTTCTTCGTCAAGTTCCCAAAATCTGGCTCTTGCAATTTCTATGAGTGGAGATATTTTTTCAAAGGAGAAGACTTTTTGGAGGAGATCTTTGTCTAGTGCTGAGATACTGATCGGCAAACTTGTTAAAAATATTTCGGACGATCAAATAAAAGTGAACGTTGCAAAGCAAATAGTTTTACAGGCAAAGCCTATTGAATTTGCAATTGAATGCTTTAGATGTCTGGTTCCACTTAAAGAAGGAGAGGAAATAGAACAGCCTCTTTCTGTCGATCAAGAGCGTATTATCGGTGAAGCTTTCAGTCAGAAAATTCAAGAAATATCTCAAACATCTCCCCTCTATCTTCAATTTCCTGAAGATTCTACCAGCTTATTCTTATTGGATGTATGGTCTCATTGGGGAGAGAAAGAGGAAGTAAAACAGTATCTTTTAGAAGCCTTAACTCAGAATCCTGAAACTGTCGTTGAATTTCTGAAATGTTATCTGCCGACACAGTGGAGTTCAGCATATTATGGATTGCGTAAAGGGGATTTTGAACGAAATCAATATAATAGCTTAGCTGAATATATAGAGCCTAGTCTCATATATCAGTTACTTCGGAATATCTATGGCTCAAATCTAGATAATCCAGAATACTACGATTCATATAATCAGCAGCGATCGTTAGACGAAAAAGTTGTAAATCAGTTTGCTTTTATTCATCAAGTTGTAATCAATGAGGTTGGCAGTAGTAACAATTAATCCAATCCAAAAGCAGGATAATCTGCCGGCAAGATTACAACGCTTACCACGCATCCGAATATCGCAAATCGTGATGGACTATTTTGCTTATGGTTGGTTAGTGGAAGAAATGTGTCGCCAGCACCTTTACTTAACGCCAGCCGAAGCTCACGCCGCAATGGGCTACTATTTCGATCATCAAGAAGAAATCGATCGCGAAATTAATCAAGAATGGCAGCAAGTACAACAAAATATGACACAAGCAGCCAAATCACCTTTCTACATTCGCATGAAAGCTAAAGGACTGCTGTAAATGGCTATTGCTTTGTACATGGATGTTCATGTTCCCCAAGCTATTACCCCGATCAATTGCGTCGTCGAGGCATATTTGACCCTCTAAATAACTCGATCGACCTTGGTAGTTGTAGGGTAGGGTGCGTCGCTGGCGGAAACTTCCCACTCAGGTGCAGATATTCGAGGGCGACGCACCACACATTTTTAGCGCCTTCTGCTACCGAAAGAGCGATTGCGACTCGGTTGGCGAGAACTTCTGCCACTACCAAAACTCGGACTGCGCCTGTTTTGATTTCGACCGGGCTGCGATCGCCTCAAATCGCTGCCACCGTAACCCGAACCAGTCGATCGATTGGCTCCTGGCTGTACGGGGCGTCTTACTGGCTGGTTGTATGAGGGCGATCGCAATCGGCCGGTCGTCCTTAAAACTTGACGGTTTCTCACAGCCGGAGGTGGCGCTTGGTAGCGAGTTTGATACTGCTGGACAGCTTGGCCGTAAGTATTCCCATACCCGCCATATCCGGTCATAATTCCCGGCTGATACATAGGCGGCATATAATATCGCGGTTGAAATAGCAAACTGCCGATCGCCTGACCCGCCAAAGCCCCTGCAAACGGCGCCCAGAAGCCTGATTGCTGCCGAACTACCACTGTTTCCTGCTGACCTGTTTGAGGATTGTTAACAGTTTCGGTTACGTTGTGAACGTACTCAATTTTAAAATCTTCTGTCAAATGCAAGACTGCTTTATTGTTATCCAGACTTAGATAAGTTTTCTTGCCTGCTGATATTTCTTCGGCCGTCAAGCGAGCCATTTGCAAATCGGTAGTGCGGTAAACCGGGGTACTGCCGGGGGGAGTATTTAGCAACATCAAATTGTATTCGCCATCCGCATCGTCGTAAGTAGCTTGCTGTACGGGATATTGACCTTGAGCCAAGTTATTGCTCGGTGCCTGACGCGGTGCATTCACAGTCCGACTTGCAGGAGGATTTGGTGCCTGATTTACAGGAGTTTCTGTGCGAGCCGAACCGCAGGCAGTTGTCGTCCACAAGAATGTTAAAGCCATTAAATAAATTGTTAGTTTTCGCAGCACGATCATAATTGGGAATGGGGCATTGGGAATGGGTCATTGGTCATTGGTCATTGGTCATTGGTCATTGGTCATTGGTCATTGGTCATTAGTCAGCAGTCATCAATAAGCTTGGGTTAACCCTGTTTTTTGTCATTGCGAGGAACGAAGCAATCGCAGTGAGGAATATCTGTGTTTGGGATTTTATAGTGCGAGGTTCCGAGTTCGTGAGTCGTACAATACGCAAGCTTTTAAGCTCTCACTCTCATAAAAAATGCTTTTGACAAAAATGATATTCTCCTATCGCAGTGTCTGTTTTTTACTCTCGTTTTTCCCACCGGGCTGTCTGAACTCAAGCGGATTAAATTATCAACAACTTTCCCAACACCCGATCGCACTTTGGACTAGACTAAACTCTTGATTGATTCCCAAGAAGAGGACTGAAGTCCTTACTACAAACTTTTTTTATTTTTACTCTTTTATTTTAGCGCGCGGAAGAGGACTGAAGTCCTTACTACAAACCTTTTTGATACTTTTCTCATCTTTAAAGGGGAATGAGTTCTGGGAAATTGACCAAAACTTGGTCGTTGGTAAGTTCGTCTCCGAACTGTGCGGGAGAAAAGTGAACTTGCACCGCTCGCAGCCTTTCTTGGTAATGTAAATTAATCAGTGCTTTTAAACCGACTTTCAGGGGCCCGATATCAGCGAGGTCAGTTTCTAGATCCGGAACTTCACCTTCATAGGCGACTGTCAGCATTACCACCACATTTCTAGTTACTGACAAAGACAAGGGGGAATTTTTATCGGAAACAGATGTGCTGTATTGAGGCTCGCTGAGATAGCGATCGGCTGAATCAGTAAAAAGTTCATCCACATAATCGCCTGTTTCGCCTTCATCCCAAAAAACATCGCCTTCATTAGCGGCTGCTTGCCAGTAGTTGTCATACTGCAACAGGTGATTGCAAATTTCAACCAGCCCTTCTCCTAACACTGCTACATCGCCATCGGCATCAATTGCTTCCCTGGCGGTGCGGTTGAGAACTCCTAACAGCGGTGCAACTTCTTCGCCTGTTAGCTGAAGGAAGATGCGACAAACTGCAAATCGAGTTTTACCCGTAAATTGATTGAATCGATCGCGCCAAGCATTCATAATAACCTATAGTTTTTCATCTCTAGGGCTATATTTCCAACGATAGCAGGCGATTTGAACTCTTGCCGTCTAACCTCAGATTGATATCTATGGCATTTTGAGCGATCGCCCCTGCCTACAGTCTCGCTTTGACTCAGGTAAACTTCAAGTATCGGCAAGATACTCCAATTGCCAGCATTCGCCTTCCAATCTCGAAATTATCTGCGTTAATCAGCTTTCATCTGCGGTTTTCTTCTAGCATCAAAGATTTACGCAATTCAAGTCTATTGAGTTAGTTGCTTCCACAAATAACTGACGCAGCAACCGGATTCCAACGATGAAAAGATCCAGGTTGCAGGTTATTGCGCCCGATCGCGATTCGGCGTACAAATTATATCGTTTCCGGTTGCATCGGAATGATTTAACCGCAGAGGCCGCAGAGAACACAGAGAGAGACAAGAGAGATGAATAATTCCGATGCTACGGGATTTGATATTAATAATTTCCCATCAAAAAAACCTCCAGCCTTGGGACTGGAGGCTACCTGTGCGAATACTTTGGTTTGATACAATTATTTGACGATCGCACTTTCGACTGGTTCGATCGCACTTTCGGAACTGGTCTCGGTAACTTGCGCTACGGGCAAATCCAGCTCGCCGCCTGGAGCTTCCGGGTGTTCGCGAACGCCTGCAATCGCATCCGCTGGCTCAGCTACAACTGTATCTGCGATCGGATCTAGCGACTCTTCAAAAACTTCAAAATTATCGCTCATCGCAGCGCAAGCAGCAGAGGCGCGCTGACCGGCGCGGTAGCTCATGTAGGCCGCACCTCCACCCAAAATCCCAGCCAAACCTAGGAAACCGAGAGCTACTGTTTTGTTGGATTTCCACGGATTAATTTGATCCGAGCCGTCGGAACCTAGGACTGTTGGCCCAGAAGCAGATTGAGCGGCCCCAGATTTTTTGTAGGAACAGGGGAAAGCAGATGCAGCGTCACCTATGGCGATGCTGCTCGCGATCGCGACGGTGGAAGCAATGCCAGCTAACACTTGAAACTTCTTCATAAAAAACACTCGGTAAGTGGGAAACTCAGTATCTTTAGATCTGAGAGGAAAACGACTCGGCGGTTTCAACCGCCTTGAATTTTTATCTCCCCCTTTCGGGGTTGGAGGGGTATGGTTGCCCCTCCGTGGAGATCTGGTTGTCTCCTAATCCCTTGCGGGTAATGTTCGCTTGTCGGTCAATGTTATAAGGGCTTGCGCACGGCTGGCAACACTGTCGAGAGTGACCTTAAGACTGTTTAACTACCAACGACAGAGCGGAAAACTAGCGTCGCATTCAAGGAGTGTCGTGACCCAAATAACGTAGTCAGTTAAGACTTAGGCCCGTCAGTACAGCTTGCTTAATTACTCTTGCAAGCTCAGTCCCTTTAGGGCTGGGTTACTGACGGTGCTCTGGAATTTGTAAAGGATAATTAAAAAATTAATGGTAACAGCTCTTTACAAATCTATCAACAGGCGATCGCGGCCAAAATCACAGATCGATCGCAACTGCCAACATCTCCCAATCGCCATTGAAATTTAAAGTTGCCAGTTAAAAAAGCTGAAACCATTGTTTGGTAAGCATTTTGGCAAACAAACCGTTATAAATTAAAGTCAAGCGAGTCAATATTGCGATCGCGCCCAAATTAGAAAATCTGAACAGAGACCAAACAAATTTTAATCAAAGGGCGACCCACACTTGATGACAAACTACTTTTAAGGCTACTTTTGAAAAGGCTTAGTTATTGGAAAAACTTTTATTTTTATGACAAACAGCGGCAATCAAGGCATTGAGCGAGCTCCTCATCGATTGTTGGTGACGGGCGGGGCTGGATTTATCGGCTCGAATTTTGTGCATCACTGGTGCAGCAGCTATCCGGGCGATCGAGTAGTCGTACTCGATGCTTTAACCTACGCCGGCAACAGACAAACCCTGGCAAGTTTGGAAGGAGGAGAAAATTTTCGGTTTGTGCAAGGCGATATTTGCGATCGTACCCTAGTCGATACCTTGCTCAAAGAAGAAAACATCAACACAGTCGCCCACTTTGCCGCAGAATCTCACGTCGATCGATCGATTATCGGGCCTGGTGCCTTCGTTCAAACCAACGTAGTCGGCACCTTCACACTCTTAGAAGCCTTCCGCAAGCATTGGGAAGCAATTGATGATTCGTCTGTCAAATCACAAATGCGCTTCCTCCACGTTTCTACCGACGAAGTTTACGGCAGTCTCGGCCCCGACGATCCAGCATTTACCGAAACAACCGCCTACTCCCCCAACAGTCCCTACTCCGCCTCCAAGGCTGGCAGCGATCACCTCGCCCGCGCCTATTTCCACACCTACGGGCTCCCAACAATCATCACCAACTGTTCCAACAATTACGGCCCCTATCACTTCCCCGAAAAGCTGATTCCATTAATGTGCATCAATATGCTATTGGGCAAACCGCTGCCAGTATACGGCGACGGTCAAAACGTGCGAGATTGGCTGTTCGTGCTCGACCACTGCCGTGCCTTAGATGCCGTTATCCACCGCGGCCAGCCCGGAGAAACCTACAATGTTGGTGGCAACAACGAGGTAAAAAATCTCGATTTAGTCAAAATGCTCTGCCAACTAATGGACGAATTAGCTGCTGATTTGCCCGCACGTCCTTGCGAACAACTGATCTCATTTGTCAAAGATAGAGCCGGACACGATCGGCGTTATGCTATTGATGCCAACAAAATTAAAACAGAGTTAGGTTGGACTCCCTCAGTCACAGTTGAAGAAGGTTTGCGGCAGACCGTGGAATGGTATTTAGCCCATCGCGAGTGGTGGGAACCCCTGCTTTCCGAGGAATATCAAACTTACTACAGCAAGATCTACGCTAATTAGTTATTGGTTATTAGTGCTGTCCCCGCTCGCGAACGTTATTGGTTATTAGTGCTGTCCCCGCTCGCGAACGTTATTAGTTATTGGTTATTAAAACCAGTAATTAACACCTAATACTTAACAACTAACAAATAACCACCAACAAAGACTTTTACATCTATCACATACATTGATAATTGTCAATGTATGTGAAGATTTATTTAAACTTCATCCGTAGTGCATAAAAGCAGCTATTTCTGGCTGATAATTTCAAAAGAGCGATCGAATTAAGCATTTTAAAAAGTTTTTAGTAAAAACAGAAACCAGCAATGACCGAAATCAACTGGCTAAAACACATCCAAGAACCCAAATACTGGCTGTTAGCGATCGGCTTCGGTTTGATTGCCGTGCAACTGACTCTGACTTCTAGAACCAACGACACAGACCTATTTGGCACAATGTTACTATTTTGGGGAGTCGTAGCATTTCTCATTTGGGAAAGGCACGAATCCTTAACCTTTGAAAGCGGAATTTTCGCCAGCTTTTTTGGAGCATCGTTAATTGCTTTCATCTTACTCAAAAGTTCTTCGATATTTGGATACGACTTTTTTATCAGGGCTTCGCCTTTCTTGATAGGAATAAGTCTGGCATTGCTAGCTTCCGGAACCAAAGGACTGAAACAATATTGGCAGGAACTGCTAATTCTTGCCTATACAGCTATTCCTCCCGGATTGATCGGAGTATTTGCTCCTGTAGCTCTATACACAGCAAAATTTTCAAATTTTCTCCTGCATTATATAGGATTTGAAGTTCAACGCAAAGGAGTTTTTCTCATCCTAGAAAAGGGCAGCGTCGAAGTATATCACGGCTGTTCGGGGGTGAATGCAATTCTACAATTGTTAGGACTAGCCCTGGTTTTCTTGCTGATGTTTCCTACAACTGTGGCGCAGAAAATTGTAGTGCCAATCCTTGCAGTCGTGATTGCATTTGTAGTTAATGCTGCCCGAGTTGCTCTCCTGGCAGTGCTAGTATCGTTATCTCAACCCGAATCATTTAAATACTGGCATGAAGGAAATGGTTCCGTAGTCTTTTCAATGATTGCTGTATTGATTTTCGGGTTATTCTGCTGGTTTGCAATCTTAAAAAACGAACCACAAAATCAGGAGCAATAAAATTAATAATGGCTATTACTCATTGGAAACCTGTTAGGATTTCTCTTTTGGCTGTTACTCTTGCAGGGGTTTTGTTAGTCGCAGGCAAAATCACATTCTATCCCCCGACAGGCAATAATTATGCAACCAAGTTTGACTTTCCGTCTGCGGTGCCTCTAGCAGACTGGAAACTACAAAAGAGCGCGCCGCTGAAAATTAACGATACTTCAGAAGTCAAGGCTGCCAGAAAGTATGAATATCAAAAAAGTAACATTGCTCTAGAAATAGAAATGCGCTATGTGGTAGGTACCATCGGGGATGTGGAAAGCATGATGAAGGGACATACTATTCTGAAGTCGTCTCCTGGTAAACTAACATTAGCAAACACTCAAGAGGCGGGGTTTCACGGAATTTTGCAACAGCAAAATCGATTGTATTTGAGTTCGTGCATCAATCCTCGCGGCAGTGCTACAGTCACCGCCGAACAGTTTAGATACAATCGCAACACTCGCGATTGGCAGCCAAACCGGGTTTTGTTTTGGCTGTTGGGTAGGGGAAATATTCAAGACAGGCGATGTTTGTGGACTCAGATGTCTGTGCCTTTGGACAAAACAACTCCAGAAAATGCCCAAAAACTGCTAGAAAATGCTTGGGTTTCTTGGTATGGGTGGTGGCAGCCGCGATTTCCCGAACCTTAAGTCAGTCAATTTCAGATTTGAGATTTGAGATTTACAATGGCAGATGAATCTGAGAGCTCTAACTTTGGTCTAAAATTTGGAGACTCGACTGCTTCAACCTGTAGCTTGTATCCGTTTTTAGCGGATTGAGAGAGATTTTTTTGTTAACAACAACTGTGATTGTCTTATGAATGACGTACAAAGCGAGCAAGGTTTTTCTATCTACAGGCTGCGTTGGATTGGCTACGGTCTATTAATTCTATCTTTATTAGATACGATCGCAGTTTTTCTGCCAGCAAATTTTGGCAATCGCGTCTGGGAATTGCAGACAATTGGGGCTATAGTCGAACGGGTACCAGTTCCTCTATTGGCAATGGCGCTGATATTTTTTGGCGAAGGATATGACCGCAGAAGTTTGGAAAACATTCTTTTGAAAGTTTTGTCTTGGGTTTGCCTGCTGCTGGCGGTGATTTTTCTGTTGATGATGCCCTTGGGAATTTTTGGCACTATCTATGTCAACAACCAAAACGACAAGCAAATTACTACTCAAGCCGACCAACAATTAGCTCAATTGCAGCAAGTAGAAGAACGGCTGAATAAGGGTACTCCTGAAGATTTAAAGACTTTGGCTGGGGAACTTAGCCGTTTGGGAGTGCAAGCGAATACGCAAAACCCACAGGAATTGAAAAGCCAAATTCTTTCGAGAATTACTCCGGCTAAGGAACGCTTGCAGGCGCAAAGGGCCACGGTGCAGTCAAATCAGCGCATGGGGTTATTTAAAAATGCTGTTAAGTGGCTGCTGGGCGCGTTGATTTCTAGCGTCTTGTTTTTCACGATATGGCGCGGTACTGACTGGGCTAGGTAGTAAGTATTGGTCTCAACTTAAGTCTGAAACGATTGAATCATCTCGCTTTTATCCGAGTCCAAATCCCCCTAAATCTCCCGATGTAAGCAGGGTACTTTTATTGTGGGAAAAGAAATCTGAAACTACCGAAAGCATCGCTCAAAGGTTGGTTAGCGTCCCAGAGGCAACTCTCATATTAATCAAGATATGTAGTTGGGCTTGGGCCCTCTTTAGACATATAGATAAAGAGGGCCCAAGCCCAACTACGTACCTATTTCTATGATTACTATAAAACCACGGTGCTAAATCCCGTTTAACAAGAGGAACTTTGAGCGGATTCTTGTCCCCGCCTTTTTTGAATGGGGCTTAGGCGAATCTGTCTTAACCCAAGCGTATTGTATTATTTTAAGCAACTAAGTTTCTGTATTCAGAACTGTTGAAAGTACGATCGCCCCTACGCGATTGAATCAAAGTATTTTGCCATTCTTGGGTCATTACTGACTTATCGGCGATCGCACTTCCTAATTTAAACCTAATTTTTGTCTAAAAACATATACCACATTTCGCTAGAAAAAGTTGCAATTTGAACTCTGTTTTGGTCAAATAAGTAAGCTATCTCTGTTTTTAATTATATCTAACGATTCATTAAGTTATTGATTTTTCATGCCTAAGTTTTGCGCCTTAACGACTAAAATTTCACTCGTTGATAAAACACTCGTTTCACATTCTCAGCCGCCGTAACGTACAACAGGACGATCGCACCCAGCACCAAAATAAAACTCAACGGCAACGGTTGAAACCCCAGCAGCCTTCCCAAAGGTGTCCAGGGAATGACGATCGTCACTCCTACGGTAGCCAGCGTCGCCATCAACAAGTATTTCCCCGGTTTACTGTCGAAAATAGATTTGCGGGTACGAACGACTAGGACAACCATCGAAGCCGAGATGACAGACTCCAAAAACCAGCCGGTTCTAAACTGTTGTGGCTGCGCGTGTAGCAGCAACAGCAACGCCCCAAACGTCAGGTAATCAAAGATGGAACTCAGCAAGCCAAACACGATCATGAAGTTGCGGATAAACTTGATATCCATCCGGCGCGGTTTGCTGACTAACTCCTTGTCTACGCGATCTGTTGCGATCGTCAATTCTGGGAAATCAGTTAATAAGTTCGTCAGCAAAATCTGACTGGGTAACAGAGGCAAAAACGGCAGAAACAGGGAAATTCCCGCCATGCTAAACATATTACCAAAATTAGCGCTAGTTGCCATAAACACATATTTTAAAGTGTTAGCAAAGGTAATTCGTCCTTCCTTAACACCTTCGATCAGGACATTCAAATCCTTTTCCATCAACACAATATCAGCAGCTTCCTTCGCCACATCCACAGCACTTTCTACAGAAATACCAACATCAGCAGCATGAAGTGCAGAAGCATCGTTAATGCCATCTCCCAGATATCCAACTACATTCCCAGCTTTTTTGAGGGCGATGATAATCCGCTCTTTTTGGTTTGGTTCTACCTCAGCAAAAACATTTGTATTTTGTACTCGGTGCATCAAAGCTTCAGGTTCTTCCTTACTTACTATGCTAAATCAATAGTTAAAGCCGTTAAATAAATTGAAAAAATATGTCAAAATGTAAACCAACTCCTTGTCAGACTTGACATTGAAGCTAATTTAATTGTTAACTATAAAATAGTTACAAGAGTTTTGGGGAGCGAATTATAGTCATGGCCACAAAAAAGGGAACTAAAGTTCTAACAGAGCTACTAAATATACAAGGAATGAAAGTAACCCAAATGACTGAAGTACCGTCCACGGGAATAATCTTACAGGTTGAGTCAATCCATAAAGAAAGTCATTGTCATAGATGCGGGACAAAAAGTAATAGATTACATCAAAACCATCGATACGTAGTAAAAGATTTATCATGGGCCCAAAAGGAAGTATTCTTAGAAATAAACAGACGACACTTTAAATGTAAAAAATGTGGCAAACCATTTAGCGAAAAATTGGATTTTGTAAACAACCGAAGAACTTATACAAAACGACTAGCAGATACAATTATCAAGTCTGTCTTATCAAGTGATATCAATAGTGTAGCAAAACAAGGAGTAGTAACAACAGAAGAAATAGAAAGAATGTTGTTAGATGCCTCACGAGAATTATCATCAAAACCATCAGACTTAAAAAAACTAGGAATTGATGAAATAGCGTTAACTAGCATGTCAAGGGAATTATTGTGCGGTATTAACAGATTTATCAACATCTAAATTAATTACGATTATCAAGGGAAGAACACAAGAAGACATCGAACCAGTCCTTAATTCATGGGGTTCAGAGGTTTTGGAAAAAATAGAAGAAGTAAGTATAGATTTATGGAAAGGTTACAAAACCTTAGTACAAAAACTCATGCCAAATGCTCAAGTAGTAGCGGACAGATTTCATGTAATGGTACAAGTTAATAATGAGTTAGACAAACAAAGAAAGCGTGAAAGAAGAGAAGTAATAGATTTAAGTATAAAGACTAAATCACCTCAAAAGATAGCAGAATATAAAGAAATATTAGAAGGAATAAATGACAGTAAATATGCGTTGCTAAAGAATGAAGAGAGTTTGAAATAAAAGCAAAATAGCAAATGAATGTCAGTTAAAAAAGTGTGTCCTCGGCTCGCAATAATGCATAAATTAAAAGAAAAATTTCGACAAATATTTGAAAATACAAAGACTAATTGATTGAGAGCATTGTTGAGAATTGGGTTCTGGCAGCAAAGAGCAAAAAAATATTTTAGTTCCACTGTAAAGACTATTACCAATTGGCTGGATGAGATAATTGCTTACTTTGATAATAGGACAACAAGTGGTGTTGTTGAGGGTATAAATAACAAGCTTAAATTAATAAAACGTTCGGCATATGGCTTTAGGAATTTTGAAAATTACAAAAATAGATGCTTGCTTACTTGGCATTTTAACTGTTAATTTAGCATACCCAAGTAAGGAAGAACCAAATTATAGGATTATAGAGGTTCAAAACCCTTGCAATGAAAGTTGTTAGTTTCTGGCTTTCATTTGGGAATGCAAGCAATAAACAATACTTCGGACAGTTTTTTAACGACTCTGTAAGCGTTACAGCGTAAGCCCTGGCATTTTTAATGTTTTTTTGAAACGAGCGGGCTAGACTCAAACATTGAAAAAATACTCATCCCTATAGCCATCAAGGGTTTGAGATACTCTCCTTAGATCTAAAAATGTCCGAAGTATTGAATAAACCTACTATTTTTTAAGCTGTGTAGCCTCGTTTTTCCACTACGTACACTTTTTCAGCAAGCCCTACTTAGCAATTCAACTATCTAAATTGTGTAGTGTTAAGGCTTGAATCTCAGTTCGTAGTGCGCTAATTTCTGTTTGCAGAGCTTGAATTGATTTTGCACCTGTGAGTTCTGCTTGCTCATTCTCAGTATCCTGACTCACAAAAAATGTTGCCAGTGTAGCTGTCAAATAACCGCATACTGCGATCGCATACAACCCCAGCAAAAAACATAATACTCGCCCTTCCGCCGTTTTCGGGAAGTAATCAGAGCCGATCGTCGTTAACAACATTGCCGTCCACCACAGTGCAGTAGCATAGTCAGTAATGCCACCATTATTATCAGGAAGTTTGCGCTCAAACGCATACATTCCAGCCGCGCCAATTAGGGTGACGATCGCAGTTAACGCCACCACATAGCCAAATCCCCGACGCTGAAAACTGGCAGAAAGCAATCGCATTCCCCGGCTGGTTCGGATCGTCAGACGAACTAACTGGAATCCTCGCACCGCATGAATCGATCGCAAAGGCTGGATAAATCGCAAAATCCGAAAGATTCGCAACGCTGGAATCAGCAATGAGAAGACAATTAACCAGTTATGCTTCAGGTAAAAAAGTTTGCGAGGAGCGAGCATAAATTTGATGCCAAAATCCAGGATAAAGGCGATCCAAATAGTAGTTCCGATCGCCTCTAGCAAAGAATTCAGTCCCCAAACTAGCTCGACGATAAACAGCCCCAACCAGGCAAAACTTAACACCAGCATCGGCGTTTCTACCCAATCTTCCCACTGTTGCAGCACTTCGCAGCGCTCTCGATCCAAGGATGATTCGGGTTGGTTGCGATCGCTCATAATTGATTACCTCTGAGATATTGCAGCAATCTCGATCGGGGGATTTTTCGTGGGGAGGGCGGGTTTATGTAACCTGTTTGCAAGCTTTAAGGCTGTTGGCGAACCCGCCCCTACAGGTTATTGAAAATGGTGTAAGATGTGAGTTACATCTGAGATCTTGCACCAATATGAATAAGGAGATTTTTCGTGGGGTTGGGCGGGTTTATATAACCTGTTTACTACGTTTTTGACTGTTGGCGAACCCGCCCCTACAGGTTATGACAATGGTGCAAGATCTCAGTTACATCTTACTTTTTCAACTGAATTTCGGCATCCACTGGCATACCCGGCTTCACAAAACCACCGGGTTTATCAAAGCTTAGTTTCACACCAAATACTTGCTCCACGCGGTCTTTTTGGAAATAGATATTTTCTGGTGTAAACGATGCTTTGGAATCAATAGATATCACCTTTGCATTTAAGGGATGTTCGTGTTTTGGATCGCTATCGAGGTAGACTTTGGTAGGTTGTCCTACCCGAATTCGAGCGATTTGTTCTCCCGGAATAAACCCCCGCATATAAACTTGTTTCATATCTACTATTCGCAGCAATGGGCGACTTGGTAATACTACGGTTCCAGGTTCGACGCTGCGGGTGGTGACGATTCCTGCGATCGGGCTTTTTACAGTTAAATTATTCAAACGACTCTGGATCAGTTGTTGATTTGCCTGTGCTGTTTTGACATCTGCTTGTGCTCCCAAAAGCGCGACTTTTGCTTGATTTATCTGGGTTTGGAGGCGGCCGATATTCGTTGTTTGGCGATCGGGATTCAGGGCTGTGGTTTGTGCTTGGGTTAATTTTCCTTGAGCAATTGCGATCGCATTACGGGCCACTTCTACACCAGCCTGACGGCTTTCCAGCATCGCTTGGCTAGTCTCAAATGCGGTTTGTGCTAAATCGGCGCGCTGTCGAGTTTCTGCACCCAGATTGGCTAGATTCACAAAGCGATCGCGATCGACTTTTGTCTGTTTCAGCAATGCCCTGGCTTCTGC
The DNA here is from genome assembly GCF_020883045.1 of Microcoleus sp. CAWBG58. Classification (NCBI taxonomy): domain Bacteria; kingdom Bacillati; phylum Cyanobacteriota; class Cyanophyceae; order Oscillatoriales; family Microcoleaceae; genus Microcoleus; species Microcoleus sp. CAWBG58. The sequence continues at coordinate 64,760 of NZ_JAHRFA010000006.1, forward strand.
TACCCGCGCCTGCTCCTGCTTGATAGCCGCCTGTGCCGTGCTCACCATAGCTTCTGCTTCTGCAATTTTGCCGATCGTATCACCTTCAGACTGTTTGAGATTTAATTTTGTATCTGCCACCTGACTATTTAATACCGAAATTTGAAGAAGAGCCGTTGCTTCTCGTTGTTTAGCTGCATCAACATTTGACTTAGTTGCTAATAGTTCTGACTGCACTTCCTCGTCATCTAACCGTACCAACAATTGCCCTTTCTTCACAGTTGCACCTTCTCGGACTGTTACCTCTTTAACACGACCAGATCCTTTGGTACTGACATCAGTTTCATAGCCTTCGACGCGCCCACTAAAAGGGATGAGGTTATTGTTTTTAGGACGGAAGAAATTATACCAAATTCCTGCACCGATACCTGCGATCGCGATAGTTCCTACCAGTAACCACAACCAAAGGTGAGAAGATTTAGGCGCAGGTGGTGGCACAGAATCAGTCGGTTTTGGTTCTGCGGAAGATTTAGGTGCGGGTGGTTGAACAGCATCAATCGGTGGTGATTCTGTAGAAGATTTAGGCGTAGGTGGTTGAACAACATCAGTCGGTAGTGATTCTGTAGAAGATTTAGGCGTAGGTGGTTGAACAACATCAGTCGATTGTGATTCTGTAGAAGATTTAGGCGTAGGTGGTTGAACAACATCAGTCGATTGTGCTTCTGTGAAAAGCTTAGACGAATTAGTTAAATTAGTCATGGTAATTGGTAATTGGTAATTGGTAATTGCTAATCGGTAATCGGTAATTGGTAATTGCCGAACTTTCTTACATCCGTTAAATCCGTTACAAAATCCGTTGCCGAACCTCCTTCTTCCTAACTAAGTTGTTTTCGATAACGATTTGCACTTACAAGCAGAGTTGCTATGGCAAACAAAATCATCGCGATCGCGTGCAACCACCAAACCTCTAACCCAGTCCCCTTAAGCAGAATCCCCCGCAAAATGACCAGATAATGATAAAGAGGATTAATTTTCGCAATCCAACGAAACAGCAAAGGCATACTATTCACCGCCGTAACAGCACCGCCCAATAAAATAATCGGGATGTTTAAAAAGATGCCAATTAGAATCGTTTGTAATTTGTTTTCAGAAAATGTCGAAATAGCCAATCCAATCGCAACCCCAATTTGAATGTAGAGAATTGAGAAAATCAATAACAAAAATAAATTACCTCGCAATGGTAATTGAAACACCAAAAATGCAACGGCAAAACACATCAGCAAAGTTATGGTGAGTAAACCAGAAATAGGGACAATTTTAGAAATAAGAATTGCCGTAGAAGCTACGGGTGTCATCAATAATTGCTCTAAAGTTCCCTGATCTTTTTCCCGCACTGCTTCTACGGCGGCGGCGAGAATTGCACTAAGAGTAACGATCGCACCAATGACTCCAGGTACAAAAAACCAACTATCAAGAGTGCCGGGATTGTAGCGGAAAGTGATTTCCGACTGAACGGGAACCTTCAATCCTGTTGATAGCGGTTGATATTGTTCTACTAAATTGAGGTTGAATTGAGTTGCAATTTGGGCAATATAACCCTTGGCAATGCCAGAACTATAGGCATTAATGCCATCAATTATGACTGCAACTTCTGACTTGCCAGTTTCCAACAAATCGCGACTAAAACTAGCGGGAATCATCAAGCCAGCATCGACTTGTCCGCGTTCAATCTGTCGAGTTAAGTCTTGCTGGTTGTTGGTATGGCGACTGGCAATAAATACCTGATTTACCGTGAAAGCATCGACTAATTGCCGACTGATGGCGACCTGATTTTGGTCTAGAATGCCTAGCCGTAGATGGGTGACATTGGAGTTTAAGACATAGCCGAAAATCACCATGGAAACAATTGGTGCGATAGTTAGGAAAATTACCAATTGCCGATTGCGTAATAGTTCGGTAGATTCTTTAATTAACAGAGCAAAGAGACGACTATTTAACATTGTTTATTCTCAAGTTATTACTATAGGAATTACTTACGGGAATCAAAACCCCTGGTGGTTGAGCCCTTCGACTACGCTCAGGATCATTAGTGTCAACTTAACCTCAAACCCAGTCACAGAATAGTGTTTGACTGTTAAGCCTAGATCCCCCCTAGCCCCCCTTCAGAAGGGGGGGACAAGAGTCCGGTCAAAGTCCCCCTTCAGAAGGGGGATTTAGGGGGATCTAGACTTGGCATAAAACCCATATTTCTCAAATGTTTCAGCCTTAAGTTGACACCTATGGCTCAGGATAAACTCCGTCGAAACCCTGCATGAATATGTATCGAAAAAATTGACTATTTTTGGAAAAAACCGATTTTTTTCGTAAGTTCTATACCACATAATCAACAATTAATCTGACAATTGCATTCGACGCATTCCCCACCACGCAAGTGCAAATTCCGCCATACTCAAAATGAGCATAGCGAGAATCAATTCCCAAGTACCAAACCAACCGGAACCCCGGACAAAAACATCTCGACATAGTTCGATGTAGTACCGTACTGGCACTAGATAGGATGCAATTGAAAACGGAAATGGTACACTATTCAGAGGAAAAAGAAACCCTGCTAACAGAAAGCCAGTTAATACTTTAATTGTGCCGATCGCCTGCACTGCCGCACTTTGAGTTGTAGTAAAAATGCCAATAATTAAACCCAACTGCACCCCCGCTAACATAAACACAGGTGTACCAATTATCAATGGCGTTGGATCGCCAATAAACCGCACTCCAAATAAGCCGAAACCGACAACAAACAAGATAATTGCTTCTCCTAAACCCACCGCGATATAGGCTAAGGATTTGCCAATTAGCAGTTCAAAGGCACTGAGACTAGAAGCATAAAGTTGCAGAATTGTACCCTGTTCTTTTTCGCGCACAAGGGCGATCGCAATTAATAACGGTGGGAAAATTGCGAGAATTACTCCATAACTGCCAGGTACAATAAACAGGGATTCTTGCCGTCCCGGATTGAACCACAAACGCACTTGAGCCACAACTCCCAATGTCTCAGATAATTGTCCTAATTGCTCTTGTACGACAGCTAAAGTTGTTCCCTTGACAGCTAGATCGCTAACACGGGCATTGATGGTATCGCTACCATCAATTACTACCTGTACTTTCCCGGTTCTTCCGGCTGCTGCATCTGCGGCAAAACCAGGGGGAATGGTAATTTGTACTTGAGCAGTATCGCGATCGATCGCATCCGGAAACCGCATTCCTTCCCACTTCGCCGGAACAAATAAATTAGTGGCATAAAGTCGTTCAATGTAGCTGCGACTGAGGGTAGTTCGATCTAAATCGCGCACTACTAAAGAGATATTCTTTGCCTCTAAACGAATGGCATAGCCAATAATTAGTAAGGCAATTACTGGTAGGATAAATGCTAGTGCAACGCCTAAGCGATCGCGCTGAAACTGTTGCAATTCTTTGAAAACTTGATTGCGAATTCGTCGGATCGTCATGGTGGTGCGCCTCCTGCCCGTTGTACTTCTCCAATAAAGGCATCTTCTAGGGAAAATGCGATCGGTTCGGTTTCAATTAGTGGTAAATTAGCTTGTTTTAAAAGTGCTTCTACTTGGGGTAGTTCTTGTTTGGGATCGTCTAAGACGATGTGGAGGCGATCGCCAAAAATGGAGACGCGCCAAGGTTCGAGGTGTTCTCGCAGGCGATCGTAACTTTCTTGCAATTTCCCGACACGCAATTCAAATAATTGACCGGGTTGTGCTGATTTAATCTCACTTGCCGAACCTTCTGCCACTTTCCGCCCTGCTACCATAAAACACATCCGATTGCATTGTTCTGCCTCATTCATATAGTGAGTGGTGACAAGAATTGCAGTGCCATTACGAGCAAAGTCGTTAATTAATTGCCAAAATTGTTTGCGTGCTAAAACATCAACGCCGGAGGTAGGTTCATCGAGAAATAAAATCTCTGGTTCGTGCATGACTGATGCCCCAAAAGCAACTCGTTGTTTCCATCCACCAGGTAATTGCTTAGTTAGTAAATGTTCTTGTTTTTCTAAGCCACAAATTGAGAGTACCCAGCGAATCTTTTCCTGTCGCTGTTTGGGAGGAATCCCATAGACTCCACTGTAAAACTGTAGATTTTCGAGAATTGTCAGGTCATTATAAAGGGTGAACTTTTGACTCATGTAGCCAATTTTTTGTCGCAGTTGAGCACTTCGCAGATTGCCTGTTTCTCCAGCGATCGAGATTTTTCCCGAACTGATTGGTAATAGTCCGCACAGCATTTTGATCGTGGTAGTTTTGCCTGCACCATTTGCGCCTAATAGTCCATAAACTTCGCCATAATGAAGGTCTAAGTTGAGGTTTACCACTGCATGAAAAGTACCAAAAATCCGGTTGAGATTGCTAGCACAGATGGCGATGGTAGGATTTTGGATTTCTTGTTTCCTGTTTGGTTTTGAAGCTGCGGTTTGCGATCGCGGAAATGGCACAAATTCGGGAACTCCTCCTTTTTTCCGTAGTAGGGTTGTAAATACGTTTTCCAGGGTTGGTTTTTCCGACTGAATATCAATCTTGTCATCGCTGGTTTTTGACTCGTGAGTTAATCGATCGCGCACCAGGATTTCGCCTTGTGTGATATCTTTGACTAGGACTTCAATGCGATCGCCATAGGTTGCGACATCGGCAATCTGTGCTTGATTGACTAAGGGCAATAAGGCTTGTTCAGTTTTGACTAACTCCGATGTCCGAATCACCAACCGTTGCAGCCCCAGAGCCGCTTTAAGCGCTGTGGGACTGCCAATTTGTTGAATCTGCCCGTCGTAAATCAAAGCCACGCGATCGCACCTTTCTGCCTCATCTAAATCCGGGGTAGCGACAACAACAGTTATTCCTTGGGCAGTTAATCCCGCCAAAATATCCCAAAACTCGCGACGGGCAATGGTATCAACTCCCGTAGTTGGTTCATCTAGCAACAAGACTTGGGGCTCGGCAATCAGCGCACAACAGAGGGCTAATTTCTGCTTCATACCACCAGAAAGACGACCCGCAAGGCGATCGCAAAACTTATCCAATTGCATCAATTTCAGATACTTACTGCGTCGCATTTCTAGCTGATTTTCTGGCACTAACCGCAGTCCAGCACTATAATTAATATTTTCCTCAACACTGAGGTCTGCATAAAGCGAAAATTGTTGAGTAAGATACCCCGTATAGTTGCGAGCATCTCTGGCAGGCAATTTGAGGATTCGCGCTTCTCCAGCCGTGGCTTCCATCACCCCACCGAGAATATTAAAAACAGTAGTTTTGCCAGCACCATCGGGGCCAATTAGCCCAAATAATTCTCCCCGATTTACATCTAGGTCAATGCCCTTAAGTGCGATGGTTTTGCCATAATATTTGTACAGTTTTTTAATTGCGATCGTACTATTGTTCGGGGCAGAAGTAGATGGGATATTGCGATCGCGATCGACTGGATTTTGCAAAGATTGATTCATTTTATTTTATCCAAAATGGAAACCGATCGGCGTTTAAACATCAAAACTTAAAAGTGCAATTACAAATAAATACGGTTAACTTAATACTGTTAATTCCCCGGAGATCCCCCTAAATCCCCCTTAAGAAGGGGGACTTTGAGAAGAATCTTGTCCCCCCATTTTGTAGGGGCGGTGGATGGTGCGTGCCCGCCCTCCTTTCACGATTTTGTGTCGCTTCAGGCATTGGGGCAACCACGGGGGGATTGCCCCTACAAACAATGAAACAGCCCTGCCCTTTGTAGGGGCGGTGCCCCCGTGCCCGCCCTCCGAGGAATTTGGGCAACCACGGGGGGATTGCCCCTACAAATAATGAAACAGCCCTGCCCTTTGTAGGGGCGGTGCCCCCGTGCCCGCCCTCTTAGCGTCGGGGGGGTTTGTCTTATCTAAACCGTATTGAATTATGGGCATAATTTAATTTTTAACTTGTAATTTTTACTTGTTAATTAACTATCGATCGATGAGACTGATACGCCTTAAGTTGTGCCCGCAATCGAGCAATTTCAGCCGCCATATCGAGCACCATTGCAGCGCCGGCGAGGTTCAATCCCAAGTCTTGACGCAAGCGCTGAATCTGAGCAATTCGAGCAATTTCGCGGCGATGTAGCATTGAGCCGATCGCCTCAATGACACCTAACTCAACATAAACTTGTACAATTGCGATCGAAGTTTCCGTCACAAATGCAGCATATTCAAAGGTGTAAAGTTGCTCACCTTCGAGTGAAACCACGGTTGTTGAAAGGCTGAAACTCATAATTTGATTTCCTCTAACTGGGCGCGGGGGTTAAAGTTAGTATTTGCTTGGATTTTTTCGTAGCATTCTTGCTCGATCGCACTTAAGTCTTTTGGCGTGACGATTGGGAGTTTGGCGAGTAAATCGCCGCGTCCCCCTTTTTGCAATGTCCAGCCCTTGCCGCGCAGTCTGAGGGATTGTCCCGATCGCACTCCTTTAGGCACCTTCATCGTCACGCTACCATCCGGTGTGGGGACGCTAATTTCCGCCCCTAAAACCGCTTCATCGGGGCGAATTGGTACGTCACAAACAAGGTCATTTCCCTCAAATCGGAAGAAGGGATGGGGTAATATTTCGATGGTGAGATACAAGTCGCCACGCTGTTGAGAAAAGGGACTCGCGCGGCCTTTACCTTTGAGGCGAATGCGACTACCTGGTTTTGCGCCTGCGGGAATGCGAACGTCGATCGTTTCATCGTCGAATTGCAGTCGTTTTTGGACGCCGTGAAACGCTTCGGAAAATGTCAGGGCGATCGCAGCTTCGCTATCCGGTGCGGGGGCTTGGGAGCGAAATCCGCTACCATAATCATCGAAGCCGCTGGTGGCGTTGGTTCTGCGTTGCGATCCGTTTTGCGATCGACCTAATAAATCCTTAATAAATGAATCAAAATCGGCATACTGATCGAAGTCAACCGTCCCAGGATTAGTTCCTCTAGATGGTGGTGCTTCACTGTAACCAGGCTGGTTCCAATGTTCGCCAAAGCGATCGTATTTCGGCCGTTTCTCGGAATCGGAAAGCACCTCATTTGCTTCATTGAGATCTTTGAATTTTGCTTCTGCTTCTTTATCTCCAGGATTTAGATCGGGATGATATTTGCGAGCAAGTTTGCGGTAAGCTCGTTTGATTTCTTCGGGAGTTGCTGTTTTGCTGACTCCTAGGATGGTGTAATAGTCCTTGAAATCTGTTGCAGTTGGCATTTTTGACCTTTTAAATTTGGTATATCTTTAGTTGGGAAGTTACATGATTGGCTAGAAAAAGTCATGTTATTTTGTGATATCTATTTTGGTTGGATCGGATTTTTTAACCGCAGAGAGCGCAGAGGGCGCAGAGGAAGAGAGGAGAGAGGTGAATGTTTTTGATGCGGAGGAATTTGATATAAGTTTTTTCTGATTTTATCCTGTTAAATTTATTTTTTATATACTCACTCTAACTACACTCGTAATCACCAGTAAATGAATCAATCAATAGACAGATATTTAAGTTCTATTTTTTAAGTTAAATCTCTATCAATAGGAATAGAGTAAGCAATCAAGAATGAGGACACGGCACTGCCGTGTCCCTACCCGATTAATTGTAGGGACACGGCACTGCCGTGTCCTCCGTTTAGATTTTGATATCTTCAACAACCAAATTATCAGCAATGAAAACAGGTATAGCAATCCTATCTGATTTTCAAGGTACGACTACCTCTCGTCTTTCTAAACTCATTTTATAGCAAGGGTTTCAGAATTTCCCGAGCTTGAAAATGATTTAGGATTGCTATAGAGGTTCAGATGATTTTAGTGACCAAGTGCGATCGGCGGTCAAATCCAAGATATTCTGATGATAATTACTCAAACTTTCTCGATGTCCAATGCTCAAAAATGTCATACCAGAGTCTTGTAACTGTTGGTATAAATGTTTTTCATTACTAGAATCGAGGGCGCTAGTAGCCTCATCTAAAATAGCATAGCTAGGTTTATTTAGCAGCAAACGCGCGAAAATTAGGCGCTGTTGTTCTCCCAAAGATAGAAGCTCTGCCCAATTTTGTTCAGTATTAAATCCTCCGTAACTCTCCTCTAAGTTCGGTAAATTTACCTGAATTAAAATTTCCCTCAACTCCGAATCTTCCACTGATATATCCATATTTGGATACAGCATTTGATCCCGTAATGTTCCTAAAATCATGTAAGGCCGCTGCGACAAAAACAACATTTCATTTAGGATAGGCCGCGAAATTGTACCAGTCCCCGCATCCCACAATCCAACGATCGCCCTTAGCAAAGAACTTTTCCCGCAACCGCTAGGCCCTCTCACCAGCAAACCCTCACCAGCAGGGAGTTTTACCGATAGTTCCTCTACCAAAGTCCGTTGGCGGTTAGGTGTTTGGAGGGTCATATTTGCGATCGCCAGTCGATCGGCAATTTCAGTTTTGATACTCGTTTTCTCAACAGCCTCAGACTCCTGGGAAGTTAAATGATGAGTTTCCAAAGACTCCAAAAAGGTGTACAAACGCTCGACACCCGCGCCAAAAGTAGCAAGGGATTGAAAGCGCGCCACAATTAGATTAAGCGAGAAAAAGACTCGGATAAAAGCCCCTTGCGCCTCGGTAACTTTCCCAACTTCTAAGTCACCGGCAAAAATCCCTGGTGCGACTACAATTGCAGGCAAAATGAACGGGATAAATTCATAGGCGTTAGTCAGGATATTGAGATTCAACTCCCAAAAAATCAAGCGCTTGAAATTATCAAAAGCTTCGACAAATCTGCCTTTTACGCGATCGGACTCGCAGTCTTCTCCCTGATAAAAGGCGATCGCCTCCGCATTTTCTCGCACCCGCACTAAACTAAACCGGAAATCAGCTTCTTTTTTAAGCTGTCCAAAATTCAGTCGCATTAAGGGCTTCCCAAATACCCCAACTGTCGCCAAAGTGCCAACCAGCGCGTAGAGCACCAAAAACAAGATTAATGGCTTAGAAATACTCCAGAGCACCCCACTAAAGGCCGCTACGGCTAACAAAGAATCAACTACCGCCAGCAGTAGTTTTAACGATTCTTGGGTAAAGCTTTTGACATCTTCAGCAATCCGCTGATCGGGGTTATCGATGTCCGCATCGGCATGATTTAGATTGTAAAATGCGCGATTCTGGAAGTAGCGATCGATAAAATCGTTAGTCAACCATCGCCGCCACTCTAAGCCCAGGCGATCGCGCAAATAATCATAGCCTGCATACAATGGTGCATAAATAACTAATGTTCCGGCAAAAATCAGAATTGTTTGCCAAAATCTAGCTTCATCGTGAGCCGATAATGCCGAGATGAGTTCGCCTCGCTTGTTGTTGAGTAATACGCTTAGCCCCGTGTAGCCAAAGGATAATAGGATGACTAATAGCAATAAGCCGCGCGCCCGCCATTTTTCGTCGCTTGACCAGTATGATTTTGCGATCGCCCAGAACTGTTTGAGTATAGTTAGATTAAATCGTTGCATTACTTTTATTCAGACAAGGTTGCTCACCTATTTAATATAAGATGAAAATAGTATTGAAAGCGCAAAACTTCCAAATCTTGACTTTGAAAAATAGCAGGTGTGTCAAACTGTGTCTAGGAAAGATGGAAGCGCGATCGGCAAGGAGTAGTAGCGGAACATCGCCCCTCGTTCCATAAATTGCTCCATCACCAGCAATCTTTACTGATTACTTTCAAGTATTGCCTTCGCCTGCAAAAGTCCTTGAATATTCGTGCCGCGATCGCTGCTAGCTGTTAAATAGATGGGTTCACCCTTGGAGTTAAAGGATACCCTCGCATCTTTGACATTAAAACCTTGCTGTGGTATGATATACACGAATAGATCAAGATAGTGATTAGAATGCCGATCAATAACCAAACTGGGATAAATTTACTGGGTTTGAGCGATCGCCCAGAAATCACGACTCACAGTAATAGCGATCGCACACCGCAAACCCTTTAGCAGATAGATAATTGAGGCGATCGCCTAGAAATAATGTCTCACAGCAATAGCGATCGCATACCGCAAAACCTTTAGCAGATAGATAATTGAGGCGATCGTTCTTCATCGGAGAAAGCGATCGCAGTAACTTGACAGTTAGCCAAAAACACAGTTATAATGCCCCTAAAAGATCGGCGATCGCACTAAACTGCTATTTGGAGTAATTTTATTAAGCCGACCCAAAAGAGCGGTGATCTCGCTTCATCAAAAAAAGTGGGCATAGCAACCCATAATAATCGCACTTAACCCAAGCCGCTAGTTGTCGCGCACTCATTGATCTCATAATTAACAAGGAAGAATAAATATGATTACAAATAGCCATTTAATTTCAGGTGAAACATTTATTTCTCAAAATAGACCAGATACAACTCACAACTTTCCGCCAGATGATGAAATTAACGAAAAATACAAAAAGGGAGAGATAAGAATTGTAACAGAACAAGCTCGTTATCCACTTGATAGTATAAAAGCTATGCTTGACAGTGCAAAATATATCCTCAATCCTGAATACCAACGTAGAAAAAGGTGGGACAATGCTCGAAAATCTCGTTTGATAGAATCATTCATAATGAATGTACCAATTCCACCTATCTTTCTGTATGAAATAGAATACTCTATTTATGAAGTAATGGACGGACAACAAAGACTGACAGCTATATATGATTTTTATAAAGGAAAATTCGATCTAGAAGGATTAGAGTATTGGCAGGAACTTAATGGGCGAAATTATCAAAATTTACCTGAGCAAGTTAGAAGAGGTATAGATAGACGATATTTGTCTTCTATTATTTTATTGCAAGAAACAGCTAAAAGTAAAGAAGAAGCTGAATATCTCAAACAGATAGTTTTTGAAAGATTGAATAGTGGAGGAGAGAAGCTAACTGCACAAGAAACAAGAAATGCTTTACAAAATGGTAAATTCAACCAATTATGTATAAAACTTTCTCAAAATGAATATTTTCGTAAAATGTGGAATTTACCTTTAGAAAGTCAAGGAGAAAAAAAATTACTTGAAAGTGAGTCTTATCGCAAAATGGAGGATGTTGAATTAGTTTTGCGGTTCTTTGCTTATCGTCATATAGATAAGTTAAAATCCCCAGTAGATAAATTTTTAGATGAGTATTTAAAACAAGCAAATAGTTATCCTGATGAAACAATGAATAAACTTGAAAATATTTTTAATGAGACTATTTACTTAATTTATCAAATATTAGGAAATTCAGCTTTCATCCCTCCATATGAAGGGCGTAACAGAAAAACGCCATTAAAAACTATTTATGATCCAATAATGCAGGTATTTGCAAATAATATTTCTCACAAAGAAATTTTTCTTAAACACAAAGGGACTATAGAGAAGAGTTTATATTCCGGTAGAAAATCACCATTTATACAACAGGAAAAAAGTAAACATCTTTTTGATGGTAGCTATAATAACAAAAAAGATGTAGAAGCACGCATTCAGTATTTTCAAAAATTTCTACAAACCTATATTAAATAAACTTTAGTAGAAATTATGAATATACAATCATTGGAAAACTTCAAAAGAGAATTAAATCAAATTAAAGAATATTTAAAACACATTCAATATGTAAATGATTTAACAGCTTATGCCATTATAGACACTGACAATGGACAAATCAAGGAATTACTTAATAGACTAAAAGAGCATGATAGGGGTTTTAGAACAGATAAACGAATATTTGAATATAAAGCTTCTATTATTTCACTTTATGGACTGCTAGAAAAATATGTAGAAATCTGGATTAAAGAATATCTTGATTCCCTCTCTAAAGTAGTACCTGAATATAATCAAGTGGATGAAAAGATTAGAATTAATCATTTTGAACTGTCTTTAAAATTGATAAATACTATTGCAACCAGAGAAAGTGCTAAATATCAGCATCTTACAAAAGAGGAGGTATTAAAGAAGTTAAATGAATGTATTGTTAATCCTAGCAACTATCAAATTAACACAGAAGCGTTTGTTCTTTTATCAGGTAATTTAAAACATAATAAAATTGTAGAAATATTCAATAAGTTAAGTTTAGATTTAAACGATGAATTACTGAAGAATGAAGAACTTAATAATGAGATCGGTTTAACACCAGAAAGGATTTCCACAATAGGAAAAGATATTTTGTACAATAAAATCAATGATTTAGTTGAAAGACGAAACCAAATTGCTCACGGTTCAGAAAACGTAGAGGATATCAAAAGCATATCTGAATTAGAACCTTATATTCAATTTTTAGAAAAATATTGTCAAGCTATTTTTCAAGCATTATTTGAACAATTTATCAAACAAGAATCAATACATACTTTTCAAAAAATAGAAAAGGTGATTAAAATTTTTAATGATAAAATATTAGCATTTGAGATTGAAAATTATACGATAAAAGTTAAAGATATGCTAATTATTGAAACTAAAGAAGGAAGATTTTATAAAAAGCCTATTTTGACCATTCGATTAGATGATAAATCATATCCAGAACTGGCAGTTATAGAAAAAACAAATATTGGTATTAGCGTTGAGCCTAAAATAAAGCCTAACCAAACATTTTACATAATCAAAAAATAGTGCGATCGCTCTTAGTTGAGATTGATCCTACAGGAATAATGGCGATCCTCGTGTTACCTTAGGCTAATTGGCGATCGCGTTGTCTCAGGCACAGTGCGATCGCTTTAGGGTGAGTTAATGAAATGTAACGCTCCTTATTTTTGTTTGAACGAAAGCATTCTGTTCAAAAATGTAGGGAGTGAGAGATTTTCCAAGCACATCAAGGTAAAAACTTCGCTACACAATCGATCGCACCACTCCACCTTCGACTCGCAGGGCAGCACCATTAATCGCAGAGGCTAAAGGACTAGCAACAAACGCAACTAACGCAGCAACTTCAGACGTTGAAGCAAATCGCTGAATTAGGGAAGATGGACGAGTTTTAGTAAAAAACTCTTTCTCAACTTGTTCGATCGAAATATTTTGATCCTTCGATAATCCCTGGATAAAGTCTTCCACTCCTTCAGAGCGAGTTGGCCCCGGCAATACCGTGTTTACAGTTACGTGGCTGCCCACAGTTGTTTCCGCCAAACCGCGACTCAACGCCAATTGTGCAGTTTTGGTCACACCATAATGAATCATTTCGGCGGGAATATTCAAACCAGATTCACTAGAGATGAAAATAATCCGTCCCCAATCTTGCTTTAGCATTAGCGGCAAATAATGGCGCGAGAGGCGTACACCGCTCATCACATTCACTTCCAGAATGTTCATCCACTCTTCATCGGAGATATCTGCAAATGCTTTGGAACCATAAATTCCTAAGTTATTCACCAAAATGTTGACTTCTGGTACTTTTTGAAGTAACAATTCAACTCCGGCTGGCGTTCCCAAATCGGCGGCAATTCCCTGAAGTTTGGCATTCGGGATACTTTGCTGAATCTGGTCGATCGCATTATTTACGCGCTCTTGGGTTCGGCCATTGATAATGACCGTCGCTCCTTCTTCAGCAAGTACACTAACAATTGCCAGTCCAATTCCACCCGTTGAACCACTGACCAATGCCACCTTTCCTGATAGTTTGAGATCCATATTTTGTTAAACCAAATAACGTCAAACAATTCTCTACGACAGTGCTCACTCAATTGGTCGCACCCTAATCCAACTTCACCACCATTTTGCCAAGATTTTTGCCTTCAAAAAGTCCGATAAACGCGCCCACAGCTTGCTCAATTCCTACTACCACAGTTTCCTGATTTTTCAATTTCCCATCTTGGAAATAATCGCCCGCTTCCCGTTCAAATTCGCTTTGACGAGCCAGCGAATCACCAACGATCAGCCCTTTCATTGTCAACCGTTTGCCAATCATATTAAACAGGTTGTTCGGGCCAGGCTGCGGGTTGTTGTAACCAGAGATGCTGCCACAAGCGATAATCCGCCCGTGCACGCGCAGGGCCGAGAGCGCCGCTTGCAGGGTTTCGCCGCCTACATTGTCGAAATAAACATCAATCCCATCCGGTGCGGCCTGGTTCAATTGTTCGAGGACTGGGCCAGAATTGTAATTGAAAGCGCGATCGAACCCGCATTCTTCCAACAGAAACTTGACTTTTTCGGCCGAACCTGCTGAGCCGATAACCTGACACCCGCGCAGTTTTGCCAGTTGTCCCGCCACACTTCCCACCGCGCCGGCGGCACCAGAAATAAAAATGGTGTCCCCCGCTTTAACATCTACCAAATTCAACCCCGCCCAAGCCGTCATCCCCGTCATCCCGAGGGCGCCGAGATAAACCGACAGCGGTTGAATTTCGCGGTTGACGGGGTGCAACTCTTTGGGCGCTGCGGTGAAGTATTCCCGCCATCCAAAGTTGGAAGTGACGACATCACCGGGCTTGAATTCTGGGGCGCTAGATTCGATGACTTCGCCGACTGCGCCGCCTTCCAATGCTTTACCTAACTCGAAGGACGGAACATAGGATTTGCTCTCATTCATGCGTCCGCGCATATACGGATCGACCGAAATGTAGCGATTCCGAACGAGCACTTGTCCGTCTTGAAGTGGCTTTATTTCGGTTTGGGCGATCGCAAAGTTATCGGAGGTTGGCATTCCCTTGGGGCGGGAGACTAACTGAATTTCGCGACTCATTATATTTGTCATAATTTTTGTTTTTTTCAGGGCCGGCGGGACACCCCACAATGCAGGGCTGTTTCATTCTTTGTAGGGGCAATCCCCCCGTGGTTGCCCCAATCTCTGAAACACCTACAAAATCGTGGGCCAGGAGGGCGGGCACGGGGGCACCGCCCCTACAAAACGATGATTTACCTGAGAATGAAACAGCCCTGGCTACAATCGGGGGAATTGTTTTTTGACTTAAATGCACAACTGCTTATCAAGCCTGTTGCAACGATGCCATATCAATCACGAAGCGATATTTTACGTCGCTTTTCTCCAGGCGATCGTAAGCTTGATTTATTTTGTGAATCGGGATGAGTTCGATATCCGAAGTGATGTTATGCTTGCCGCAGAAATCCAGCATTTCCTGAGTTTCTTTGATGCCACCAATCAGGGAGCCGCCCAGAGTGCGCCGACCAAAAATTAAGCTACCGACATTCAGAGAAAGCGGTTCCTCCGGTATGCCGACTTGGGTGAGATTGCCATCGAGCTTTAATAGCAGCAGGTAGGCGTTGATGTCGTGTTGCGCCGATACAGTGTCGAGAATGAAATGGAAACTATTTAAGTGTTTTTTCATCTCGTCCGCATTCTTAGAATTGACGACTTCATCTGCTCCCAGCCGCAGGGCATCTTCAACTTTGTTCGACGAAGTGGTGAATACCACGACATGGGCGCCCAAAGCCTTCGCCAATTTCACCCCCATGTGTCCCAGCCCGCCGAGTCCCACAACACCAACTTTTTGACCTTCGGTAACATTGTGGCGGCGCAATGGCGAATAAGTGGTGATTCCAGCGCAAAGCAGCGGGGCGGTGGCAGCGAGATCCAAATTCTGCGGCACTTGCAGCACAAACGCTTCATCTACGACGATGCTGTCGGAGTATCCCCCGAAAGTCATGCCGCCAACGTGTTTGTCCGGGGAGTTGTATGTGAAAGTCGTGTTATCGCAGAACTGTTCCGAGTCTTCCTTGCAGTTGGCACAATTGCGGCAGGAATCGACCATGCAACCGACTCCTGCGGTGTCGCCTTCCTTAAATTTTTTGACGTGGGCGCCAACTTTTACCACCCGTCCCACGATTTCGTGGCCGGGCACGCAAGGATAGGTGGTGTTTTGCCATTCGTTGCGCGCGGTGTGCAAGTCGGAGTGACACACGCCGCAATATAGAATTTCGATCTGCACGTCGTGCTGGCCGACATCGCGGCGTTGAAAGTTGAAGGGTGCGAGTGGAGTCGTGGCGTTTTGGGCGGCGTAGGCGTTTGTTTTCATAGATTATGCTGGTGATTATTTACTCATGTCGGGGTAGCGCCCACCGCAATTCTAAGAGGGCGGGCACGGGGGCACCGCCCCTACACAGGGGCAGAGTTGTAGGGGTAGTGCCCCCGTGCCTACCCTCCCCAAATCCTAACGATTGACGGTGCTCATGTCGGGGTAACGATCGCCCACCGCAATTCCCAACGGAAGCGCTTTGGCGATTTGGTCGAGTTCGGCTTGAGTCAGCGTTATATCTGCCGCGGCAATGTTTTCTTCGAGATAGGTGCGGCGTTTGGTACCTGGAATCGGCACGATGTCTTCGCCCTGGGCTAATACCCAAGCCAGGGCCAACTGTCCGGCTTTGATGCCTTTAGTGGCGGCCATTTGCTCGATTTGCTCGACGAGTTCCAGATTTTGCTGGATATTCTCGGCTTGAAAGCGAGGATATCTTTGCGATCGATAATCTCCTTCCGATAGCGTGTCAAGGCTCTTGATTTTGCCCGTCAGAAACCCGCGCCCGAGGGGGCTGTAAGGCACAAAGCCAATCCCTAACTCCCGACAAGTAGGCAAAATCTCGGTTTCTGGTTCCCGACTCCACAGCGAATATTCCGTCTGAAGTGCGGAAATCGGATGCACTGCTTGAGCGCGGCGGATGGTGTTGGTGGCGGCTTCGGAAAGGCCGAGGTAGCGGACTTTTCCGGCTTGGACGAGTTCTGCCATTGCGCCGACGGTTTCTTCGATCGGAGTATTAGGATCGACTCGGTGCTGGTAGTAAAGGTCGATCGTCTCGACGCCCAAACGCTTGAGACTGGCATCGCAACACGATCGCACGTATTCGGGCTTGCCATTCACGCCCCCAAAACTGCCGTCGCTACCGCGCACGTTGCCGAACTTGGTAGCGATAATGACTCGATCGCGATGCCCTTTAATCGCTTTACCGACTAATTCCTCATTTTGGCCGACACCGTACATATCAGCCGTGTCGAGGAAAGTCACGCCTAACTCTAAGGCGCGGTGAATTGTGGCGATCGATTCTGACTCATCGGTTGTTCCGTAGAATTCGGACATCCCCATGCAGCCGAGTCCTAATTCCGAGACGATTAATCCTTGATTCCCCAGTTTTCGCTGTTTCATCCTGTTCTTTGATTCTAAAATTACTGAAGTGTCGGACGGATGATGATTTGATTCACATCAACATCACCCGACTGCTGGATAATATAGGCGATCGCGCCAGCAATGGCATCTGCACCAATAGCGATTTCATAAAGTGCATTGATGTGCGCTGCTGAAATCAGGATTATTCAACCAGCTCAACTAGCTTGTAGCTGGATCAATGTTTGTGTCCCAGCAGCGTCACTAATACGCAGCGCTACCATCACACCGTTTGAGTTTTGTCCGGTTAAAACTTCGGTCGGTGAATCGACCGTGTGAGCGTAACTCACCTCATCTTTACCTACTTCAATTACCAAATCATCTCCCTTACCAGGGCGATCGTAAATAATGGCATGAAGAGGTGCGTTCTTAATCAATTCTGCGTCACCGGCTTCTGAATCGATGATTTCGATCGAAATATGCCGTCCCCGATTGCCATCGGTAAACTGATCGAAAAATTCACCCCATCGCTCGCGAGGCACAGATTTGTTGATGTCAATCTTGTTGGTCATTTCCATGTTATTCACCATGATGATTGTTTGTGAAAAGCTAGTAAAAAGCAGCCAAGGCATGAAATAGTTACTAAGTACAAAAGTGGAATTAAACGGAAGATGACTCTAGAGTTGGCGATGCCCACTCTGTCAATTTAACTCGCAACTTTGTACGCGCCACCTCGTTCTAATGCCCGTTGATAAGCTGGGCGGGTGTGGATGCGATCGAGAAAGTCCATCAACTTTGGTCGGCTGGCATTTAAACCTCCTCGCACAACTGCTATCTCGATCGGAAAACTGAGCTGAATATCGGCTGCGCTGAATTCATTTCCCACAAACCACAAGCTTTTTCCCAGCTCTGCTTCCAGGTAATCAAGATGCTGCTTGATTTGAGGTTCGATGAACGAAGTTTTGGTACGGCTCACGATCGATCGCGCGATCGGTTTGAGAAAAAACGGCATGGGCTGCTCCTCTGTGCGATCGAAGACCAACTTCAATAGCAGCGGCGGCATAGCTGAACCTTCGGCATAATGCAGCCAGTAAGTATATCGCAACCGATCGGGTGTATTGGGTGGAGGAGCAAACCTTCCTGTACCATATTTCTCAACCAGATACTCAATGATGGCTCCAGACTCCGCCAAAGTTAGCGCCCCGTCCGTGATAACTGGCGATTTACCGAGTGGATGTACTTGACGCAGGGATGCTGGCGCTAGTAGGGTTTCGGGATCGCGATCGTAATACTTGATGTCATACTCCAGTCCCAGTTCTTCTAGCAGCCACAATATGCGCTGGGAACGAGAATTATTCAAGTGATGGACGATAATCATGAGTTTCAATAGTTGCAGGACAGTTCGCGATCGTTTTGATTCAACTCATCAACCTGACGGACTTGTTGGAGTGGAATAGACCTCTCCCATAATTATTGTGGAACAGGCATCTTGCCTGTTCAAAACAGGCTTTTGTGAAGATGACTATTGTTAAAAAAGTCTTAGACTGCGATCGACATACTCATTTCCTGACTAATTTTGTCTAGCATCTGCTTCGCCTGACTGACATCGTGATTGCTACCTGTCACCAGGATAATGAACTCGCCTGCTTGAATTTGAGTGTCATACTTCACTATCTCGTGGTTCGGGATTCCTAAGCCTCCCAAGGCACCAGCCAATCCTCCTACAGCAGCGGCACCAGCGCCACCAACCAGCGTTCCTTCCAACCAACCAGCCAACACCCCAGCAATGGGGCCAGCAACGACTATGGGAGCCATTCCGGGGATAAATAGCACTCCAGCCCCAGCTAAAATGCCAAATAGACCTCCGACGAAGCTACCCCAATAGCCACCACCTGTGGCTCCAGCTTTGGCTGTATCTTTCCAGGTGAGAAATCCGCGCACGTGTTCAGTGGTGTGGTAGTCTTTGCCAATTATCGAGAGCTTTTGCATATCGAAGCCTTTTTTTTGCAGCTCCAATACAACTCTTTCTGCTTCTGAATGGGAGGGGAAATGACCAACAATCGTATGTGTGTATGACATGAATTTGTTTCCTTTGTTATTTGCCCGAATGAAGGACAAAATTTTTAATTCTTGATTTGTTTTTTATCTTTTGATGTTCGATTTTATCTGGTTGAGCTTCGATTTAATCTCAACCTTGACTTCTTTTGCCATCAACTGAACTTTAACAAAAACCACACAATATAACCTCTACCTTTTGATTTAAAATTTACACAAATTCCCAATCCTAACCTATACCTTTTGATTGCTTTGAGGAGATGTTATATCAAAAAAAAGAGCGGAATAACTGGCATTATTCCGCTCTTAAGCTAAAGTCAGGAAACGGCACTGCCGTCTCTCCTCCTCCTACAATTAATCCGTGTAGGGAAACGGCACTGCCGTCTCCTCCTCCTACAATTAATCCGCGTAGGGAAACGGCACTGCCGTCTCCTTCCTTAGCTTAGTTTAATCGTGTCTTACTTCTGCGTAGTTTCCGCAGCAGCAGTTGTAGCATCTAATCTGGTACAAATCGCTTTCAAGGTTGCTTCTTCCGCTTCTTCCATCGTCGCCATTGCGAATAAAATTGCTGTATTGGCATAGTCCTCAGCTTGATCCGCCCGATGTTCGAGTTTCTTGACTTCGCGATTTGTTTTCCATTCGTCAACGTTTGACTTCACCTCAGATTCTTTTTCCTCGAATTGAGTTTTGAGTTTTGCCCGATACTCATCAAATTGTTGTTTTTTAGCTTCCAGATTTGTCTTCGTTTCATCAAGTTTCGACTGAAGCTCAGCTTGAGTATTTTTTGTGGCAGATTGAATACTTTCCGTCAGCGACTTTGCCCGGTTTTCAATCGCTTCTAAATTGTCATGGAGTTGTTTAGTGAAGTTGTCAATAGTCGTACTCATTTTGTTTCCTTTAGTATGCTAATGTTTTCTAAATTATCGATGGCATTGTCAATCCAAGATTATTTACCAAAAAAATTCTTGACTGCTGTAGTGGCTTTATCGGCAGCATTTTCGACTCTGGAATTATTGGCATCAACTCCAATTTTTGTTTCAGTTAAGTCATCTTTAATCTTCATTTTGACAGATCTTGCTTGATCTTCCATTGCTGACTGTGCCTTCCCAATCTTTTGCTGAGCAGAGCCTTTGACTTCTTCTGCCTTACCAGTTACTTGCTTAGAAATACTAGCAGCACTGGTGGCAAATAGAGGCGATGCGATCGCAGGTGATGGCGCAAAAACGACACTTTGGCAAATTACAGCAAGTATCAATAATCCACCGATAACTTTTGTTAAATGGTGTTGTAGGTTAGAAACGAAAGTCTTGGTGTTTATTTGCATGATGATTCCTCTAGTATGTTGAGTTTATGAGACTGGTCAATAGTATTATTGAATAGCCAGCGAGTCATAAAAATCTTTGTTGTTAATTACCTTATCTACTCTGCCGGTGAATAAATAAAACAACTCTCATGAATTCAATGATTTCACGTTCTGGAGTTATCGCCATCTATCTTAGGTTGAGGGTGTGAATATCTTAAGAGGTAGATATGTCATTATTTTTACCGTAAGCAACCTTTGCTGCTAGAACTAATATTTATTCAGTCTCTGACTACGATCTCATTTTTGTAGTTTGTTTCAACAGTTCAAACCAGATTAAGCTAATTAATCCACCGCCCAAACAGATCGCAAGATCGATCGCACGTAGCAGAGAAAAGCTGAACAAATGACGCAAAAACGGCACATACAGCACCAGCCCAAGGAACAACAGTCCGCCACCAAGCACCCACCACAGGGCGGGATTTGGCGATTTCAGTATTTTCAAGCTGAGGCGGGAAGTCGAACCTTCGCTCAAAATTAGTGCTAAGTTTGCCAAAATCAACGTCGTAAACGTTAATGCACGGGCATCAAATTCGCCTTGTCTGCGATACAGGGCGATCGCAAAAATCGCCAGCACAACCGCCAAAATTCCGCATCCTTGCAACACAGCCAAGGAGAGCGTTTTCTTGCCAAATAAAGGTTCTTTGGGGTTGCGGGGAGGGCGCTGCATCACCGTTGCTTCTGCGGGTTCGGCTTCTAGCACGATCGAGCAAGCTGGATCGATAATTAAATGTAAAAATGCCACATGAACCGGAAGCAATACTAACGGTAATTTAAACAATACTGGAATCAAAGACATTCCGGCGATCGGGATATGAATTGCAATCAGATATGACATGGCTTTGCGGAGATTGTCAAAAATTCTGCGCCCCAGTTTGACTGCTTGCACTATCGACGAAAAATCATCATCTAATAACACTAACGCCGCAGATTCACGAGCCACATCCGTACCTCGCTCACCCATCGCAATCCCGATTTGAGCAGCTTTGAGAGCAGGAGCATCATTCACGCCATCTCCTGTCATTGCAACGACTTCGCCCTTAGATTTCAAAGCATTAACTAACCGCAACTTGTGTTCGGGAACGGCTCGTGCAAAAATATTTGTACTTTGAATCCGCTGCTCTAATTCAGCATCGCTCATGCCATCTAATTCTGCTCCGGTGACAACGGCTCCCATTTGCATCAATCCCACTTGACGAGCAATGGTTTGAGCAGTTTCGGGATAATCACCTGTAATCATCACAACTCGAATTCCAGCGGTATAACATTCTTGAATCGCAGCCGCCACGGTTGGACGCACTGGATCGGAAAGTCCCACTAATCCGATAAATTCAAAGGGAAAGTCATGTTGTTTTTCTGGCAAATGATTAGGATTGAGCGACGGGTGAGGTGGCAAAAATGGCGGCGGTGCACCAACAAGCGACGCTTTAGCAACACCTAATACCCGCAATCCTTGAGTTGCCATTTGGCTAACTTGGGCGGCCATAACTTGCTGCTGTTGGGGCTTGAAATGGCAGAGATCCGCGATCGCCTCTGGTGCTCCTTTTGCCGCAACTTCATACAATTTGTGATTCGGCATAGCCGACGCTTCTGCTGAGGCAGACGCTTTGCGAACGCTAACGGCTGACTCCCAAACGTGAGACATTGCCAACAGATGCGGTGACAGCGGATATTCTCGCAACAGTTTCCAATCGCTGTGCAAATGTTCGGTATGCGCCAGATAGCGATCGCCCAATTGCTTAAAAGCTTTTTCCATTGGATCGAATGGATCTCTTTGGCTTGCCAGAATACAGAACTCGACTAACTGATGAACTGCTTCTGGAAGTGCCTCGGACGAATGCAATCCCAAATCGTAAGGCTGAGAGTTTTCTGGCTGGTTGTAGCCTAACAACTGCTGCACAGCCATCTGATTCTGAGTCAACGTCCCCGTTTTATCCACGCACAAAACGGTTGCGGAACCTACGGTTTCAACGGCTGAGGCGCGACGTGCTAAGACATGATTCTGAGAAATCCGCCAAGCTCCCAATGCTAAAAAGATTGTCACGACAACCGGAAATTCGTTCGGCAAAATTGCCATCGCTAAGGTAATTCCGGCGAGAACTCCTTTGAGCCAATCTCCTGTTGTGAATCCATAAATTACCACAATTGCGACACAAAGCGATAGAGCAATGCCAAATAAGCGGCTTACCAAGCGATTCATTTCCTGTTGCAAAGGAGTCGTTTCTGGCTTGATTTTTTGCAAAGCTTTGCCAATCTTGCCCATTTCTGTTTGAGCGCCGATCGCCTTAACTTGAGCAATTCCCTGTCCCTGAACCACCAATGTGCCAGAATACACAAACGGCAATTCATCACCTCCGGGACGCGCCATCTCCACGTTACCCACAGCGGTAACTTTGCGAACCGGTAGCGATTCCCCGGTTAATAACGACTCATCGGTTGACAGATTTGAGCAAGATAGGACGATCGCATCCGCAGACACGCGATCGCCCTCCGCGAGCACCAAGAAATCGCCCCTAACCACTTCTCGCCCCGCAATTCGTTTGCGTTCTCCATCGCGAATCACCAAGGCGCGAGGGCTGGAAAGATCGCGCAAAGCTTCTAGGGCGTGTTCGGTTTTGCCTTCTTGGTAGAGACTAATTCCGGTGATAAAAAAGACGAAACCTAGCAAAATCAAGGCTTCTTGTAAGTCGCCTAAAATCCAATAAATGATACCACCGCCGACGAGTAACAGAAAAATCGGATCTTGAATACTATTCCAGGCGATCGATAACAGATTGCGCGACTCAGCCGAGGGTAGTTCATTGTAGCCGTCATCTTTGAGTTGGGCGATCGCATTTTGCTCAGATAAGCCGATCGCAGTATTGGGATCGAAAGTCGCAACCATATTTCTTTTCCTCTGAAATATCTCGGTGATTAGCGGCTGCTGACTCCATCTGTAGTACGCCCGCTCATCTCACTCGCATCAATGCGGTAAATTGCGATCGCCTCGGAACGTCCCTGACTATCAATCCAGGTGCGATTGATCGCAGGTGATAGCATGGGATTGCGCTCTTTGACGAGGTGCATTACTCGATCGATATCTGCTTGCTCGGTGAGGCGGGAAGCTCGACCATTGACAATAACACTGCGCCAATGAAGAGGCTCGCGTATTTCTTCAACCTGCAAACAAATTTCGGGATTCGCATCAAGATCGTGAGTCTTCATGCCGATCGTGGTAAACAGGTAAATGTCATCTGCTTCGAGATAATAATTCATGGGTATCACGTAGGGCTTGCCTTCGTGGATGCAGCCCAGATGACCGTATCCTACTGTGTGTAGGAGTTCCTGTATTTCTTTTGAACTCAGTTCATCAATATCTAACATTAGTATTTTCCTAAAGGTTTAGTTAATTAGTCGTATTTAATAGAAATAGTCCAGGCTTTACATCTGTCATTAGATATAGTCGAGATCCTCACAAATCTTCTGCCCGCTTAGGAACGCAAATTAAATAATTTACACTCTTGAAAGTGGGATAGGCCAGAAGAACCCGTCCTTTCTGTACGGGTTCTCCCGCCCATCCCACAAGAATCATTAAATTGTAAGTTATTTAATTCTCATTACTTAATTGCTGTTTTTTTACCCACAGCTACGCTCGCTACGACTAAACAAGCGGTGATTAGGGCGATCGGCTCCAGAGTCTCACCAAGCAAAATAGCCGAAGCCAGCAGCGTCAAAAATGGTTGCAAAAACTGAATTTGACCTACCCCTGCAACTCCACCCATCGCCATCCCGTGATACAATGTGCGTCAGAAAATAGCTTTTCCATGATTGAGACAATAACGTATTCTGACGCACCCTACGACTGTCTCTAGCCGAAGCTGCGGGCACCAAAACCCTACCAACTAAAATCTAAAATCTAAAATCTAAAATCTAAAATTGGTTGAGGGTATTTTCTAGTTTTTCGGCAATGCCTTCAACCCAATTTTCATCTTGCTTGGTATAGCTGCGCGGCGCGTTAGCACCTAATATTAATACGCCTTGAGTGCCGATCGGCTGACAGATAACTCCTTGGGTATTTTCTGGCAAATAGTCGAATTCGATTTTGCCGGGATAGATATTCAGATTTACTAAATAAACTGGTTTGTTTTTGTCGAGCACTCGCTGCAATATTGGCCCTGGCTTGACTTCGGGATTGATGCCTAAGATGCCGCGCCTCAATAAGACTTTTCCTTGATAGACAATGACGATCGCCCTTGTGGCCGTATTTGTCAACAGCAAACGCGACGCCCAAGCTAATTCTAGCTTGACGGCATCGGGCAAATCCGGCGCCAGCTCGAAGCCTTCAGAGCCGGTAAGCTGTACCGAATCGGGCGATCGCGCTTGCACCTGTTGCCACAGCAAACCTGTTAAAATCAGCAGGGCGCTGATAATTACTCCCAAAACGTCCGATCGAGTTTGAGAGTCTGTAATTTGCTCTGTTAGGAAGCGGTTCACCACCAGCAGCGTACCTGCTAACCCTCCCGCAACTAAGGGTAGTTGCCGCAAAACTTTATTTGGATCCGATTTTGTCATTAGTCATTAGTCAGGATTAAGGTTCGTAGTGCGTCCTGGCGTCCGCAGAATAAGAGCGGACTGAAGTCCGCACTACGAACCGAACCGCCAACTGCCAACTGCCACAGGTCAACCGACTTCGCCAATTTCGACAATGCGCTGGAATAGATAGCCTGTGCCGCGGGCGGTGAGAATTAATTCAGGATTGCTGGGGTCGTCTTCCAACTTTGCTCTCAGGCGGGAGATGTGAACGTCCACAACGCGGGTGTCTACGTGGCGTTCTGGCGTGTATCCCCAAACTTCTTGCAAAATTTCCGATCGCGAAAAAGGCTCTCCAGAACGGCTGACAAGCAGCTCTAACAAGCTGAATTCCATGCCTGTGAGCCGAATTCGTTCGTCGCCTTTATAAACTTGGCGCTTGTTGGTGTCAATCCTAATGTTGGTGACGTGGATGACTCCAGAACTAGGAATGCCTGAGGCGCCGTTTTTGTCAACCCGGCGCAGTACCGAACGGATGCGGGCTTCGAGCTCTTTGGGAGAGAAAGGTTTGACGACGTAATCGTCGGCGCCCAATTCTAAACCGGTGATGCGATCGGCTACGTCTCCCAAGGCGGTTAGCATGATGATGGGTACGTCTGATTCTTTTCGCAACTCCTGACACACGCCGTAACCGTCGAGTTTCGGCATCATCACGTCCAAAACTACTAAGTCGGGTTCGGTGTTGCGAAATGTTTCGAGAGCTTCTTCGCCGTCAGCAGCGGTGACGACATCGTAGCCAATCATGGAAAGGCGAGTCTCCAGAATGCGGCGGATACTGGCTTCGTCATCGACTACCAGAATTTTTTCTTTATGATTTTCCAAGTTACCGAGCACTCCTTAAGTTACATTTCAGATAATCTTAATTTTTTGTACCCTATCATAGAAGATACAGATTGAATCATGTGCGCGATCGGTCTGAAAGCTTGATAATTGCTTTAACTCAGACTTTTCTAAATGTTAGGGTGACTATTTCTTATCATAGTAAACAATGCCTAAGCCTCGAATACAATATATTTGTCGGGAATGTGGCTATGATTCACCACAATATTTTGGCAGGTGTCCTAGCTGTCAGAAGTGGGATTCTTTTGACGAGCAGTTAGAACCACATACTGCTGGTGTGCCGCGGGGTGGTTTGACTGGGGTGACAACTAAGACAGTGGGCGGTTTGCCTCCTGATAAGTCGAAGGGTCAACCGAGGGTATCTTTTAGATTATCGCAGATTGCTGACCAAACTCAGTCTCGCTGGCCTTCTGGTTTCGGAGAGCTCGATCGAGTTTTGGGAGGTGGAATTGTTCCGGGCTCGCTGGTTTTGATTGGCGGGGAACCGGGAATCGGGAAATCGACTCTGCTGTTGCAGGTGGCGAATATGTTGGCCCGCAAGGATAGAATACTCTACGTGAGTGCGGAGGAGTCGGGCCAGCAGGTGAAGTTGCGATCGCAGCGTTTGGGTGTGGCTAATCCGGTGGATTTGTCAAGTAATGGCGGACATAAATCTGGCACCAACGGTGATGCTAAAGCCGATTTGGAAGACAACTCAGCGGAGAATTTCTATTTACTTCCCGAGACTGATTTAGAGGTTGTTTTGCGGGAATTGGAAGCGCTGAAACCTAATGTGGCGGTGATTGACAGCATCCAAACTATTTATTTTGCTAGTTTAACATCGGCTCCCGGTTCGGTTGCTCAGGTGCGGGAATGTACGTCTGCTTTGATGCAGGTGGCAAAAAGGGAAAATATTACTTTATTTATTGTCGGTCATGTGACGAAGGATGGAGGTTTGGCGGGGCCGAGGGTTTTGGAACATTTGGTAGATACTGTACTTTATTTTGAGGGCGATCGCTTTGCTTCTCACCGGCTTTTGCGATCGATGAAAAATCGTTTTGGTGCGACTCACGAAATCGGTGTTTTTGAAATGGTAGCACAGGGTTTGCGAGAAGTTGATAATCCATCTGAGTTGTTTTTAGGCAATAAAGATGAGTTTTCCCCCGGTACTTCGACGACTGTTGCTTGCGAAGGAACTAGACCGATTTTAGTAGAAATTCAGGCGTTAGTCAGCCCTGCGAGTTTTGGTTCGCCGCGCCGTTCTACTACTGGTGTGGACAATTCTAGATTGCAGCAAATTTTGGCGGTTTTGGAGAAAAGGGTGGGGATTCCTTTATCTAAGTTAGATACGATTGTCGCGTCGGTGGGCGGGTTGAAAGTCGAGGAACCGGCGGCGGATTTGGCAGTTGCGATCGCAGTTGTGGCCAGTTTTCGCGATCGGGTAATCGACGCGCGCACTGTTTTGCTGGGTGAAGTCGGTTTGGGAGGACAGGTGCGGCCAGTTGCTCAATTAGAATTGCGGCTGAGAGAGGCGGCTAAATTGGGTTTCAAAAGGGCAATTATTCCGAAGAATCAACCCGTGCCAGATTTAGGGATGCAGATTATTCCGGTGGGTAGAGTAATCGATGCAATAATTGCGGCTATTCCGGCTACTCCGGCTCAGTTGCAGTCGGATAATATGGACTTGCCATCGATTGATTTGGAGGAAGAAGATTTATCAAATTGAGTTAGAATGGCGAGGTGAAAAATTGAGATTAAGGAGGCACAAGTTATGTATTTAGTAGACATTGTTGAGGCCCAAGAAAAACTTCTGGAATTAATCGAAGCGGCGATGAGAGGTGAAGAAGTTTCGATTAGGAAAGATAATCAGCCTGTTGTAAAATTGGTAGGAATTTCCAAACAAGCTAAATCCAACCGGCAAGCAGGGAGTGCTAAAGGAATGGTTTGGATGTCCGATAATTTTGACGAACCGCTAGAAGAATTTAAGGAGTATAGGTCATGATGCTGTTGTTGGACACTCAGGTTTTTTTTTGATGCTTGTACGTGGCTTTGGTGAATTAAGTTAGAAAAATCAAGAGGCAAAGATGAAACAATTTAGAATTATAATTGAAAAACATCCCGACGGTTATGTAGCCTATCCCCTTGGCATCAAAGGTGTTGTAGTTGGTGAAGGTGACACCTATGAGGAAGCATTAGCTGATGTCAAGTCAGCTATTCGCTGCTACATCGAGATATTCGGCCAAGAAATTATGGAAGACGAATCATCCGCTGTCGAGACTTTTTTAGTAAAGGCAGAGGTGGCTATTTAATGTCGAAATTTCCTGTCGATGCTCCTAAAAAACGAGTCATCAGAACATTTCAGTTTTTGGGTTTTAGGATTATTAGAGAACGCGAACATATTGTCATGGTGCGAGAAAATCAGGATGGCACGGAGACTCCGCTGGTAATGCCTAACCACGATCAAATAAAATCAGGGACACTGAGAGCAATTTGTACTCAGGCGGGAATTTCAAGAGAGGAATTTTTAATAGCTTATGCACAAAGTTGAGTGGAGATGCTATCTAAGCTCGCACTTAGAATATGTCAAATTATCGATCGCCATAAGTTATAAATGTTTCAAACTCCCAACTGGCAATGCGTACACACCCTTCACGGACATTCAAGTTCGGTAACTTCTGTTGTCATCACCCCAGACGGACAGACTATAGTTAGCGGAAGTTCTGATAGTACCATTAAGCTGTGGAACCTCAACACAGGGGAAGAAATTCATACTTTAGCAGGACATTCACAAGGGGTTACATCTATTACCCTCAGCCCTGACGGGCAAACTCTTGCTAGCGGTAGTAAAGATGCAACTATCAAACTATGGAATCTCAGCAATAAAGAGGAAATTTACACCATTAACGGACATTCAGACATAATTACTTCTGTAGTTATCAGCCCCGACGGGAAGACTCTGGCAAGTGCCAGTGAAGACACAACTATCAAACTTTGGAACCTTAGAAATGGAGAAGAAATTCGGACTTTAAAGTGGCCAGTAGAAGTATTTTATAGTTTGGCTATTTTATTCAGCCCTGACGGAAAGATTCTACTTAGTAGCAGTGCAGATGATTATGTTTCTCTAAGTGCAGTAGCTTTTAATTTAACCACTGGAGATGAAATCTGGACAAAGCATTGGCAGGAGGGTATGGACTCTGTTTATGCGATCGCTTTCAGCCCTGATGGAGAAACTTTTGCTACTTTGCAGTGTCCGGGAACTATCAAGTTATGGAATGTCTACACGGGAACAGAAATCTATACTCTTGCGGAAACTTCAATGGGAGACTTCTGCTTAGCTTTTAGTCCTAATGGTAAAATTTTAGCAAGTGGTGGGTGGGATTCTGAAAGCGAATATGATAGCAGGGAACCTGGAATTATCGAACTTTGGAATCTTGAGGCTAGAGAGAAAATTTGCAGTCTCTTGGGGCATTCATGGGGAGTTTACTCTGTGGGTTTTAGCCCAGATGGGCAGACTCTAGTTAGTGGAAGTGATGACCAAACTATCAAGATTTGGCAAAGAGATTTATAAGCGCGGGAAATTTTGTATAATTTTTAATTAGCTTTTTAGCCGAAATATGAACAAAGCAAAAAAACAGCGCAAAAATCCGTGGAAAAATAAACTAAACGACATCATTCGAGGTGCATCGGGCGGCTTTTTGTTCGGGATTCCGCTGCTTTATACGATGGAGGTTTGGTGGATCGGTTCCTCTACTAAACCAGCCCAAATGTCGATCGCCATTGTAACTACTTTTCTCGTCGTTTTCTTGCTGACTCCTATCGAAGGTTTTTTCAAAACTAACGACATCCGCCGGGGAGAAGCTGCGATGCAAGTAGCTAATTCGCGCCATCCAAGGGCAATTTTACGTACCGTTTAAAGTTACTAACAAACCTTACTCCTTGGATTGATGCGGACTGAAGTCCTCACTACAAACTTTTCTATGCGATCGCCCTACCGCTTCACCGTACTTTGTTCCCACTTCCAAACACAGCTAGAAATCAAATTCGTGCAGACATGAGCCGTAATTGGTACTAACAAATTGCCAGTAGCTAAAACACTGTAACCCAGCAGGAAACCCACAGCCGTCGCCCAAACAGCATAAGGCCACTGATCCATTCCTCCCAAGTGCAGAATTCCGAAACAAAAACTCGATAAAACTAAACCGGTTACATTCAATCCCAAACCAGACAGCATTACGCCTCGAAATAGCAATTCTTCGCTAAGTCCCGGCAGCAGTCCCAGCCAAATTAAATCCGGCCAAAACAAAGGTTTTAGCACTACTTCTAAGTAAATGTCAGCACTCCGGCGATAACCGGGCCAGAGTTGATATACGATCGCACTACCGCCTGTAATTGCCAGTCCGATCGCCAATCCTTTGAACAAATCCATGACGATCAATTTCACGGGCAAAAGCGATACCGATCCAAATATCAACCACAATTTAGCTACCGCCAGCAACATAATTGCTGTCACGCCCATTGCTACTAAAACCTGAGTGCGCGTCAACGGTTCAATTTCGGGATTTTCGGGAAGTTTTTCTGGCACTTAATCAATTTTAGATTTTAGGTTTTAGATTTTAGATTTGTTGAGTTGAGTCAGACAAACACCGCAGGGAGGAGATGTCTGCACCCAAAGAAGCTGGACTAATGCCGGCTCGTAAAGCGACCAATACGCCGATCGCCTCTAAATACGAGTTTACCTGCAAAGCTTTGATTCCGAGTTTTTCTGGAGGAGCTTGCATCTGAGTTTTGTTGTCACCGACAGCAATAATTTGTACTTTCGATCGCCTGCTCAAACTTAGAATAGCACTGCCACCGCACGCTGTGGCCGGTATTACCACCGCATCAACTCGATCGGCCCACAAATCTTGGGATACCGAATCGAAATTTCGCCTGTTTGCATGGAACTTCTCTCTTGTGGGGCGACTATCTTGTCCGCCCAATACCTGTGGCAAGCAAGATGCCTCTCCCACACCAGGGGTGACAAATTGCGGTGCTTTGCCCAGCCCTGCAAGCACGCAAGGTAAGAAAGTATACCCGATTTCCTCCGCAGCCGATCGCGGCGAAAGATGCGGATCGAGGGGAAGTGGCGACAGGGCGGGGGCGTGGGCGCAGGGAATTTTAAATGTTCTGACAATGAGGTGACTGATGACTGCTTCGGCGCCTGCGAGGGGATCGACTCCTTTGCCGCGGCGGTAGTTTTCCAGTGCGATACTACCTTCATCGTCGGGAAATCTGGCGACAACTGCGATCGCCTGGACTTTGGCTTGTGCGATCAATTTGTCGGCGGCGCGCAGTAAACTGTCAGGATTGCCGATCGTCCCCCAGGATGCCCCTGATTCTGAAATGCGTAATTCTACTTGCAGGGGGCGATCGGTCAAAATACAATCAGTTATGTTTAAACCCAATGTAGCTCTAGCAGCATCAACCGCTTGCAAGTGGCGCAATTGTAACTCCGGTTCGATCGCGCAATCCATTATTAAGCCGATGCGATTTTGATGTACCGGTTGCAGTCCCCAGCACCCGGCGGCAAATTTGTCAAGAGCGTAACCTTCCACGTATAGGGCGTTAGGTATGGGCCAATAAAGTTGAGCGCCGTTGAGGACATTGGGGTGAGTAATTAACGTATCAGAAATTTGGGCGATCGCCCTAGCCACAGGTAGGGCGTCCCCTGCAAACCCACCGATCGAGGCTCCAACGCCTGTGGGGACTATCAAAACCACTGTGAAAGGGGGAGAGTTCACGCTGCTACAGAGGATGCTTCCACGAGCACGTAGCCTTCTACCAGGGCTTTTTGCCGATCGACATCCACATCTGTGACTGCCCAGCGCAGGGGTTCGCCGTGCTTTTGCAGTTCAATTTCAATAGCCGAGTGGAGTTCTTCGGCGGTGTCCTGGAGGTCAACTTCTGCGGAAATGAAATGGGTGGTCATGGGGCGATCCATAATGGTTTTACCGCGATCGGTACTTAGGTACTTACGTAAATTTTAGCTTAGTCCTAGGATTTACCGAACTGGCGAGCGTAAACAATGTCTTCTTTTTCAGTTTCTATCTTCAAGTGCGATCGGGGAAAAGAAACGCAAAGTAACACATAACCTTCAGCCTGAAGTTCCGGACTAACACCCATGCAATCAACCTGCTTAAGTTGACCCTCAACCACCTTAGCAGCGCAAGTAGTACAAACCCCCGAATTGCAAGAGTTGGGCAAATCAATCCCCGCGGCGATCGCAGTTTGGAGAATTGGTTGATCTTCCGGCACTTCTACGGTATAAGTGCTGCCTTGGTGGAGTAATTCAACAGTGTAAGTTTGAGACATATTTCAATTATTGGTTTTAATTCCCAATTGGAATCTACGGTAGATTTGCAAACAAAGCAGAAAACATTGTACCGCTGTTGGTGATTTGGTGCAAGTTGACAAAATTTATAGGAGTTACGCACGGGGGCCTAGAAACCGGGTTTTTTACAAAAATACTTGATTGCAGCCCTTAAATTCTGTAAAAACCCGGTTTCTTTGCAATGACACGCAATATATGTTCACTCACTTAATAACTAATTTCTGCCTTCAACCCAACAACTCATCAACCGCAACACTAAAACCCAGCAGCACTAACTGAGTGCTGATTACGTCACCGGAATTAAACGCTAACTTTTGAGTTTGAGTCATTATCAATATCCAGCAACTTTCTGGAAAAACAATCCAAACTTCCAGACAACCAGAATCCAAATACTCTTGTGCTTTCAGAAAAACATCTTCCGCAATATCAGTAGGAGAAACAATTTCAGCAATTAATAGCGGACTTTGAGGAAAAGTAGGAACATCACCATATTCAGCAACAAGTTCAGCAGTCAGATAAGCAACATCAGGGCGACGCACTCGCCTGTCAGTACGACAAGGAACTTCCGTATAAACCTCGCCCCCTTGTCCGCTAGATATCTTGTAACTTCTCCAAGAAAAATCTAGTCTAGATTGGATTCGACTGTGTTTTACTGTCATCCCATTTTTCTCCGATATTTGCCCGTCCACCCATTCCATATCGTCGGGGGGACTAGCGATGAAGTCTTCTAGAGAAACATTTTCTGATAAAACGGCTGTCATTACCATAGCCATTGACTCCCTTTTGCAGAATTCAATAATATTATAGCGGTTCTCAAAAAGATCAGGTACGTTGTTGGGCTTGGGCCCTCTTAGTTTAAGCGATTATATAAGCTGTCAGTCATACCTCATATTTTTGATAAAGGCTATATATCAATCTTTGGTAATGGATAATTGGTAATGAGTAATTGGTAATGAGTTATGAGAAGTAACAAATAACAATGCCCAATGCCCAATGCCCAATGCCCAATCCCTCCGCTACGCTCCGCCCAATGCCCTCTTTGGCCGATGCCCAATTCCCAATCTACTCAATATTAATTTGATTCGGTGGCTGTGGTTGATTCTGCTTCTCATCCTTCAAAGTTTTACGCCCCGACGACGCATAATCCTTGTACAAATCCACAAACATCTTAGTCAACTGCTGCAAAGAAAGCTGTTCACCATTAATTTGAGCTTTCATATAAGCTTTCAGCACTTCAATGTAAGCCAAACCGAGGGCAAGGGTGAGAGTTGCCGCCGTTGCACCGGAGATAGCACCGCCCACAACACTACCCGCACCCGGAATCATTTTAATCAAATTAGTCACAATACTTCTACCAACAGCAGTCACCCCACCAGTACCGCTAACAGCAGACAGCATCGCCGAAACAAAACCCTTATCAAACGGCATTCCAAAAATCACAGTAATATTCGCAATCATAGCCGTTTGCATCGCCATCAAAATCGGCGCATCAGCAAACGGTACAGGAGTCGCACCAACTATTGCAGAACCAGCAACATAACCAGTCACATACTTAAATGCCATATCAGATTTGAGCGCGATATTAGCAATTTGTTCTTTGACAAAGGCTTTTTGAGCTACTTCCGGCAGCAGTTGAAAAGTTGCATCGACCAACTTGTCTAAACCGTGAGATTTTACAGTATAAT
This sequence comes from Microcoleus sp. CAWBG58, assembly GCF_020883045.1. Lineage (NCBI taxonomy): Bacteria > Bacillati > Cyanobacteriota > Cyanophyceae > Oscillatoriales > Microcoleaceae > Microcoleus > Microcoleus sp. CAWBG58. The sequence goes on from NZ_JAHRFA010000006.1 coordinate 98,642, forward strand.
CCTCATCAATTTGTTCCGGCTCAGCCATGACGGGGATAATTTGACTGACTGGCAAATTCATGTGTTCCAGTTGCTTGAAAAACTCGCTCGGCTTTTTTGATGTAGTTTGAGTCAGAACTAAAATAACTGGTACATCTTTGACTTCCATTTCTTTTAGCCAGCTTTCCTCTACAGCTTCTATTCTATTGGCGCTGTGATTGATGCAGTACCAGATGACGTGTATGTGTTCTTTGGGGTGCAAAAGTGTTTGGTCTTCAATCAGTTTAGCAACGTTTAATTGAATAACTTTAATTTGTTCGGCGTTGAGTTCGAGTCCGGGAGTGTCGTAAACTGTAATTGGACAATTTGGTTTGGTATATTGACGAATACCGTGAGTGACGGGGCGGCCGACTCCGGTTTCTGCTAAGCGTTGGCGAAACACAGAATTAATCAGGGTACTTTTGCCGACTCCGGTTTTGCCGATGACTAAAACATTGCACTGTCCCACTTGGTTTTCGGCGTCTTTAAAAGCGTAGTAACTTTTGTTTAAAAGCTCATCTAGCGAAAAGTCGTCTGACATGGCGTTTTCCTCCGAATTATTATTAAATATGACTTACGGATGAGCAGTCAGAAACCGGGTTGTTGACGAAAATCCTTGATTGAATTCTACAAATTGGGTAAAACCCCGGTCTCTTTGACCTTGAGAAGTAAGTCATGTTAAAAATATTGTAGCAATTTGATTTGAGAATGCCCGCAGAATAAAGTTCCGATAATCCAGATGAGAGTGCATCTAGTTTTTGAAGCCTGAAGAAGGATGACCGCATATAAATTATTAGTTATCATCTCATATTAACTGCGGTCATGCTTCGCCCCTACAAACATATTTGACCAACCCAGATGCACTCCTAGAGGAGAAGTCTAGACAGTATGGGGACGAGAAATCAAGGAGTAAGCTGTTGCGCGTTTAAATTGGAAATTCGGGACGATGCTCTGAGCAACATCCCACAAGAGTTTTATTCATTTTTGACACACAATTTAAATGTACAACAGCTTAATTTACTATATTTTAATATTTTAACCTAGCAATTCATCCACGGCAATGCTAAAATCTGCGAGAACTTGTTGAGTCCTAGCTGTTTCACCTGCTCGAAATCCCAAAATTTGATTGTGATTGACCACGAATACTAAATGACTGTCAGGAAAAACCAGCCAGACTTCCTGACAGCTAGATGCTAAATATTCTTGTGCTTTTAGAAACATATCTTCAGCAATATCTGTGGGTGCAACTATCTCGGCAATTAAAGAGAAACTCTGTTGCAAAGTAGGCACATCGCCGAATTGTGCAATTAATTGTGGTGTGAGATAGGCGACATCGGGACGGCGAACTTCTTGGTTGGTACGGCAAGGTGCTCCGGTGTATACTTCTCCTCCTTGTCCGGTGGAATCTTTGTAATTTGCCCAACAACGACCTAGCTTGGATTGAATTCGACTGTGTTTTAGTGTCATGCCATTTGTCTCTACGAGTTTACCGTCTATCCATTCCATGCGATCGCACGGATTAGCCATGAACTCTTCTATGGTAAGACGATCGTGTACTGTGGCTATCGCGAGCAGATCCTTTTCATCGATTTCGGGTAATTCGCTGGTAGTAGCGAGCATAGGTGTTGCCTCGATCTTCGATAGTTAGCTAATACTATTATCTGTGATGCAGGGAATTGTCGGGATGATTTGAACAGATATTGCTACAGGTAAGGCGCGGAGTGCGAATTCTACAAAGTATCTTTCATTGATTCTCTCCCAGTTTTCTGATTAAAAATCTAACTTCTTCGAGCAGAACATTAAATCTTTGGTCGTTTTCTATTTTGTACTGTTGAAAATCCTCATCCCGCCGCCGTATTTCTTCAGCTCGCTGACTGTCTCTTTCTAAAAGAGCATTGACAGCACCTACAAGCATATCTACATTCCTAGTCGTTTGCTCTACGGTGGCAGACAAATCCCCAACAGTAGAAGCCAAATCATCCATCATTTGATCGTTCCAGCGTTCGGTTGTCATTGTTCTTCTTCCTTTACCTTGTTTCGATCGATATTTTACGACTCTTGGCTGCTATTTTTAGCCGATCGCCCTTTTTAGAAATGTTCTAGCAGATGTTTCTCTTGCGCGTAAACCTTTCGCAGCGACTCCAGGGCGATCGCACTTAACATCAACTTAATCGCCCCCACCAATTCCCCCCACTCCAACAATTCAGCAACAGAAACAGCTTCCCGAAATTTCTCCGCATAGAAATCCACCCAAAAATCCGGCGCGTATCTCTGCTTCTGACTCGCCATCCGGCGCTTCCAATAACCGAAATCTAAACCCGACGGCGATTCCACTCCCACCACTGGCCCAAAGTCGGCATAACTGACAAACCGACTCATGCCTTGAGCGTGCACGTACAGAATATGCGCCCAGCACTCGAAGCGATATATTTGTTCTACAGCGATTTTCAGCAGCCGCGCGATCGCCTCTTTGGTGACAAACCGGCTCAATCTGTGTCTGGGGGTTGATTTTGGTCGAAAGCTTGCTAACATAATAAGCAAATCCTTTGTAAAGACTACAAAACTTTGTAAAGGCATTGAATTTGAATCGGCGATCGTCTTTTAGTTTTCCAGACCTTGGGGCGATCGCTTTTTACGATAAAACCATCCTATGATGGTACACCATCATTTGTCAAGCATGGGTTTAGTTAGATTAAAAGTCAGAGAATTCGCTGCTGAGAAAGGCTGGACGCTGAAAGAAGTTTCAGAGCGATCGGGGGTAATTTACAGTACAGTCAGACACTACGCCCGCTGTCCGGGAGTGTCAACTATTGATTTCATTTCTATACATAAATTGGCTCGCACCTTTGATGTAATGATTGAAGACTTGGTGGAAATTGTGCAGGAGTGAGCGATCGCTTTTTACGAGAAAATTATCATAAACTAAATCTAGTAGTCTGGAAATGGGTTTAATTAGATTGCGGGTTAAAGAATTTGCTGCTGAGAAAGGCTGGACGATCAAAGAGGTTTCGGAGCGATCGGGAGTAGTTTACAGTACGCTCAGAACTTATGCCCGATCGCCCGGATTAGCAACAGTTGACGTGGCAGCATTGCACAAGTTGGCGAGGACTTTTGATTGGCCGATCGAAGAGTTATATGAGATTGTGCAGGAATAGTCGATCGGCTTTTACGAACTAATTATCGAGTCATTATCGATCGACAGTTGCCAGCATTTCATTTACAGACTCGCTTTGTTGTAGGGCTTCCCAATTAGATGTAACAGGTTGGTAAGAACAGTAACACACCACAATTCGCTCCTCCGTCTCCAAAGCAGAAAACTGTTGAACGCGAGTAACAACCCAATCTCCATCTTTTCCGTGAGTAACTCCATTACCTGGATCGGATAGATTTTCATAATCGCGCGTTTTGTCCCCTACTTGGGGAATTTCTGGGTTTTCTTCCCAAGTCCAATTCTCCCAAAGTATATTAGTTAAACCTCCCCTCGGCATCAGTTGACGTTCTTCCCAGCCCGGAGCACTCATGCTTTCAGTTTTGTAGACAATCCAGATTTTTTTTGCCATTTTTCCTCCTTTTACTTTAATCTTGGTAATCTTGCCACATATCCTGAAATGAGATTTGTTCCCCGTCAAACACGCAAGCCACATCCGGGGGGCTGTTACGAGTCACTCGGATTTCTTTTAACCGCCAGTTGTATTTTTCGCCCATCTTTTCACAGAGTTCGGGATCTGTAACATAGTGTACGTTTTCTGGCTTTGGATTCGGTACGCGATCGCTCCTCACTTGACACTTCCCTTACAGTTTAAAAACTAAATGTCTTCCCCTGTATGCGTTACCTCCACCGCTGCACCAACAGCTACGTGTTGTTTTGGTTTTGACTTGCTTCTATTTTTGGTTGTTCGGCCTGCTTGACATATCCCTCCATAAATTCAAGCAAAACATCTCTCATATTTTTACCCTCTCTAGCAACAGCCGACTTAAATCGGTTCCGCAATTCCGGGGGCATTTCTACTCTAATAGCCACAGTCTTGTTGTCATCCATACAGGCTCAAGGCTTTACAACATATACATTTTGACATTTTTATGTAGTTTGCCTAAAAACCAGCTTTTTGCATACAGGTGCATTGGTTTAACTATATGCCATAGTGCATACTAATGCAAAGTTGCAAATAATGCCAATTTCCGCTAAAAACGCTAAACATCATCAATCTAGGTATGATTTACGCTCACAAACGCGGTTTCTGCAAAAAATCTTGAGTTTCGGTTTTTAGTACATTGGTGTCAATTGTAACAACTTTATAAATAAAAAAAGCGCCTGAGTTCTCCCAGACGCATAGCAGAAAATAAGCAAATTGTCAACTCTAACTTAACCGTTTAAAGCTTCAGCACCGCCGCAAACTTCCAGGATTTCCTGAGTAATTGCCGCTTGCCGCGCCTTGTTATAAGTCAGCGTCAAACTGCCGATCAAATCGCTAGCATTCTCACTAGCATTGTTCATCGCCGTCATCCGCGCCGCCAACTCGCTAGCCGCAGACTCTTGCAAAGCCCGCAGCAATTGGTTGTTCAAATACAACGGCAAAAGAGCATCCAAAATTTGCGCCGGATCTTGCTCGAAAATCATGTCCCGCGGCAAGCTCTTTGTCGGTTTAGAAACTTTCTCCCGCGATACTTGAAACTGTCCGCCTTTTGTTGTCAAGCGGAAGATTTCATCATCGGGAGTTTCCAAACCTTGGGGGTCGAGGGGTAACAAGGTTTGAATTACTGGACGCGAACTAATTAGTGACACAAACTTGGTGTAAATTAGCTCAACTCTGTCCACAGTTCCCGACAGGAACAAAGACAGCAATTCGTCAGCAATTAGCGCTGCTTCGGGTGCTGTTGGAATTTGTTCCAAGTTAGTGTAAGTAGCATCAATTGGCTGTTCGCGACGTTGGAAATACTGAGTAGCTTTGCGTCCTACCAACACGAATTTGTAGTTTAAGCCTTCAGCTTTGATTTCCTTGGCGCGATTTTCGGCGTATCTAATGATGTTGCCGTTGTAGCCACCGCACAAACCCCGATCGCCCGAAACGACCAAAAGTCCCACCGTTCTGACTTCGCGTTTTTTCAGCAGCGGCAAATCCTGGCTTTCAAACTTCAAGCGTTCTGCCAAACCGTACAATACTTCTGCCAAGCGATCGGCAAAAGGACGAGTAGCAGTCACCTGTTCTTGAGCGCGGCGCACCTTCGCAGCAGCCACCAAGCGCATTGCTTCTGTAATCTTTTTAGTGTTCTTGACCGACTTAATGCGATCGCGAATAGTTTTGAGATTTGCCATAACTTTCTCCTTTTTCCTTAGCTTTTATTTCTGAGTTCTTAGTTCCCAGCCATCAGTTTTTAAATTTAGCTGTGGTAGAGACACGGCATTTTCTATTGGTATCAATTTTAAGACTGAAACCATATGTCTCTCTCGTTTTTTTCAAAGTCTCGATCCCCCTAAATCCCCCTTAAGAAGGGGGACTTTGAATCCTTGCAGTCTCTCCATTAATAAGAAAGACTTTGAATACTCTTGTCCCCCCTTATTAGGCTACCGTGTACACACAAGTCGATTGGACTTCGTTTTAGGTTGGTTTACCCCCCCAACCCCCCCTTATAAAGGGGGGGCTTTTGCTCCCTCCCCTTTATAAGAGGAGGGCTGGGGTGGGGTAAAAAGACCACGCAGCAACTCAAATAACTTGTGTATACACCGTAGCCTTATTAGGGGGGACTTTAAATACTCTTGTCCCCCCCTTCTTAAGGGGGGCTAGGGGGGATCCGTGACTTAACTAAGTCTCGATTCCCCTAAATCTTCCTTAATAAAGGGAACTTTGAATGCTTCCAGTCTCTCCCTGATAGTCGGGAGAATTTGAATACTCTTGTCCCCCCCCTTTTTAAGGGGGGCTAGGGGGGATCGAAACTCAACTAATCACTAATCACTGATGACTAATGACTAATTACGCAGAAACCAAGAAAGTTTGCTTGTACTCTGTGATGCCTTCTTTCAGAAGTTTCTCAGCTTCATCAGTCAAAGCTTTACCGCCTTGAACGATTTCGCCGTACTTCGGCTTGCTAGTCCGCAAATAGTCGCGCAAACCAACAGTAAACTTGCTTACTTTGTCCACATCGATGTCATCCATGTAGCCGTTAATACCGGCATAGATTACAGCAACTTGTTCGTTCATTGGCAGAGGAGAACTTTGCGCTTGTTTCAACAGTTCGCGCAAGCGTTGACCGCGGGCCAATTGATTTTGAGTAGCTTTGTCCAAGTCAGAAGCGAACTGAGAAAATGCTGCCAATTCTTCAAACTGCGCCAATTCCAATTTCACCTTACCAGCTACTTTTTTCATTGCCTTAGTTTGAGCCGCCGAACCTACCCGCGATACCGAAATACCGGGGTTTACAGCCGGACGCAAACCAGAGTTGAACAAGTCAGAAGAAAGGAAGATTTGACCGTCGGTAATCGAAATTACGTTGGTAGGAATGTAGGCAGAAACGTCGCCAGCTTGGGTTTCAATGATTGGCAAAGCTGTCATGCTGCCTTCGCCCAAGTCGTCGCTCAATTTAGCAGCGCGTTCTAGCAAGCGAGAGTGCAGGTAGAAAACGTCTCCGGGATATGCTTCGCGACCGGGAGGACGGCGCAGCAACAAGGACATTTGGCGGTAGGCCTGTGCTTGCTTGGAAAGGTCATCGTAAATGACCAAGGTGTGCTTGCCTTTGTACATAAAATACTCGGCTAAGCTGGCGCCTGTGTAAGGTGCCAAATATTGTAGGGTTGCGGGGTCGCTAGCGTTGGCTGCTACGACGATTGTGTAGTCCATCGCGCCCTTTTCTTGCAGGACGTTGACGATGTTAGCTACGGTAGAAGCTTTTTGACCGATCGCCACATAAACGCAAATTACATCTTCCGATTTTTGGTTGATGATTGTGTCGATCGCGATCGCAGTTTTACCTGTTTGACGGTCTCCAATAATCAGTTCCCGCTGTCCTCTTCCCACAGGAATCATCGCATCAATAGCGGTAATCCCTGTTTGCATCGGTTCGTAAACAGAACGGCGAGAAACGATACCAGGTGCCGGAGATTCAATCAAACGAGACTCAGTAGTTTTAATATCGCCTTTGCCGTCGATCGGACGGGCTAAAGCATCAACTACGCGGCCCAACATTGCTTCACCAACGGGGACTTCTGCAATTCTCCCAGTAGCAGTAACTGCGGAACCTTCTTGAATGCCTAAGCCTTGGCCCATCAACACTGCACCGACGTTATCTTGTTCGAGGTTCAGTGCGATACCCACAGTGCCGTCAGCAAATTCTAGCAATTCGCCGGACATAGCCTTATCCAAGCCATAAATCCGGGCAATGCCGTCGCCTACTTGCAAAACAGTACCGACGTTAGAGACTTTTACATCTTGGTCGTACTGTTCAATTTGCTGGCGAATAATGCTGCTAATTTCGTCAGGTCTGATTGCTGCCATGTCAGTTATTATTTGTCAGTTGTCAGTTGTTCAGTCAGTCGATTTTAGATTTTAGATTTTAGATTTTAGATTTACTCGCAGATCCGTAAATCTGGGAGTTTGAACCTACTCTAAAATTTTTATCTTTCCACGACTTTAAGTCGAGTTATTCTACCCATTTTTGGGCGGGTGGAGCTTTTTGGCAAGAAAGAATTGAGATTTGGTAGTAAGTATTTGGGACTAACAACTCAAAAACAGAAATTAATGAATTTCTGCCTTTTGTTTCATTCTTCCCTCTTGCTTCTTCCTTCCTTCTTCCTTCTTCCTTCTTCCTTCTTCCTTCGTTTAAGAACTCAAGCGAATTCCGAGACGGCGCAATTGTCCCCGCAGGCTAGCATCAATTACTTGAGAGCCTACTTTAATTACCACACCGCCGATTAAATCTGCGTCTATTTTTGTTTCAATTTCTACACTGCGAGCGCTGGTCATTGCCTGGACTTTCTCGCGAACAGTTTGCTGTTGAGCGTCTGAAAGTGGGACTGCCGATGTAACTTCAGCCAATACTGTTTGGTTGAGTTCTCGGAGCTTTGCCAAGTATTGTTGGCCAATGCCTTCTAAAAAAAGAATTCTTCCTTTGTCTACTAAAAGCTTCAGAAAGTTGTGCATCAAGGGGTTCATTTCTTCACCCGCTATTTGCCCAATCACAGCTTTTTTTGCATCCGCTTTGATCAGCGGATTGGCTAAAAATTGACGTAATTCTTCCGAACCTTCTAGCAGGCTAAGCAAAGAACGAATGTCTTCGCCGAACTTTTCTGAGAGATTGCTGGACTGAGCCAGTGACATCAAGGCAGATGAGTAAGGCTGTAAGACTGCTGTGCTAACGATACTCACTTTTTAGCCTCCCAGTAACGCAATGCTGCGATCGATTAAGTGGTTTTGGGCGTTGTCGTCCAAGCGAGTTTTCAACTCACCTTCCACTTTTGCTAATGCCAAAGATACAACCGTCGATCTCAGTTGGGCGATCGCTCTTTCCCGCTCCGCTTCCAACTCTTGACCTGCTGTTGCTTTCATGCGTTCAACTTCCTGCGCCGCTTGAGCTAGAATTGCTTCTTTTGCTACGATCGCATTTGCTTCAGCAGCGGAGCGAATTCGTTCCGCTTCTGCTTGAGCCTGAGTCAATTTTTGCTGTTGTTCTGCTAAGGCTGCCGCTGCATCTTTTTGGCGAGTTTCTGCATCTTTAATCGCCTCTTCAATGGCGGAGCGTCTTTCGCCTAGGATATTTCCTAAAAAGCCGCGCCCGAAGTAAAACAGCAATCCAATAACAATGCTCAGGTTAATCAGGTTGGTTTCTAAAATATCGAAATTTAAACCGAAACCACCTTCTGTGCTAGCTTCTGTGGCTAGCAATAAAACAGTCCCCATGATTCTCTTCCATAATTGCGCGTGCAGGTTGGATGAACCGATTTAAGATTTGAGAATTCACCCAAAATCTCAAACTGTTCGATCGAGCTATTTGGCCAGTGCTGTGCCCAATAGCTTTTCAAGAATTTGTCGGCTCAGAGTATCTACCTCTAGTTCTAGCGAGCGCATTGCCTCTTGTTTTTGCTGCTCAATTTCTTGGCCTGCCTTTTCTCGCGAAACTTGAGCTTCTTTTTGAGCCTCAGCTACTTTTGCCGACGCGATTTTTTTGGCATCCGCTTGAGCCGTAGCAATTACTGCTTGAGACTGCTTGCGAGTTTCTCCCAGTTTTTGGTCGTATTCCTGCGCTAATTTCTGGGCTTTTGCCAAGCGTTCCTGAGCTGACACTTGAGTGGTACGAATGTATTCGTCCCGATCGTCCAGAACCTTAGTCAAGGGCTTATAGAAAACCGCATTGAGGAGTACCGTCAAAACTAGGAACTGCAATGCCATAAATGGCAAAGTTGCATCAAAATCAAACACTTTTAGTTCCTCCTTGTTTTTGGGGCGGAAAGACATCCGCCCCTTTTTTGCAATCCTTCAATATTAAGCGAAGGGATTAGCAAACAGTAGCACCAATGCAATAACCAGACCGTAGATGGTCAAGGATTCCATGAATGCTAAGCTCAGCAGGAGAGTGCCGCGAATTTTGCCTTCTGCTTCCGGCTGACGCGCAATACCTTCTACTGCTTGACCTGCGGCATTACCTTGACCGATACCAGGTCCAATCGCGCCTAAACCAATAGCTAGACCGGCGGCGATAACAGAAGCAGCAGCAATTGTCGGATTCATGATAAATTTCCTTAATCTTTGTGTACAGAGTTCAAGAGAGATGTTGGGTAATTAGTCATTAGTCATTAGTCATTAGACCGCTGACTTTTGACTGTTCGCTATTAGCCTTTACCCAATTTTAGAGAGTTAATCGTGATGTTCGTCGCCGTGTCCTTCCAATGCTTCGTGAATGTAAGCTCCTGCCAAGGTGGCAAATACCAAAGCTTGAATCGCACTGGTAAACAGACCCAACATCATTACGGGCAGAGGTACGAACAGGGGAACTAATAACACCAACACAGCTACCACTAATTCATCCGCTAAGATGTTACCAAATAAACGGAAGCTCAGGGAAAGAGGTTTGGTGAAATCTTCTAAAATCGCGATCGGTAACAAAATTGGGGTCGGTTCGATGTACTTACTAAAGTAACCCAAACCCCGCTTACTGAAACCTGCATAAAAATATGCCAAAGAAGTCAGCAATGCTAGTGCTACCGTCGTGTTGATGTCATTAGTCGGAGCAGCTAGTTCGCCCGCTGGCAACTTAATTAGCTTCCAAGGAACTAAAGCGCCCGACCAATTCGATACAAAAATAAACAGGAACAATGTGCCAATAAATGGCAGCCAAGGACGGTACTCTTTCTCGCCGAGTTGATTTCTAGCCAAGTCTCGAACGAATTCTAAGGCGTACTCCATGAAATTTTGCATTCCGCTCGGAATTCTCTGCACGTTGCGAGTTGCCGCGAGGGAAGCTATCAGGAGGAGAGCAATCACAATCCAGGAGGTAATAAATACCTGTCCGTGAACTTTGAGACTGCCTATGTGCCAGTAGAAATGCTTTCCTACTTCCAACTCAGCGAGGGGAAAAGCATTAAAGGCATTTAAGACATTTAGCATTTCCATTCACAAGAAGTTCACACAGTGGAGGGTTCACCGACTGCCTGACCCATTGGCAGGGTCGGTAACAAACAGGCTTTGCAGCATATAAAAGACGATCGCGCCCTTATACGTCAGAAATCCCAAAAATATGGGCAAAATCTGTAGCTCTTTCAACTGAGTTGATACTACAATCAACCCAATAAATACAGCTAACCTATTTTTGCTCAGACTCGTTTTTTGCGGGCCGATGCGTTCAACGTCTTTAGCCAACATTCTCAAGTAAACCACACCGGCGATCGCCCCAAGCATATAATTTAGGGCAATGTTGAGTGAATAAAAAATCCACACCGAGATAAAAATTATTCCCGTGAAAGCGAGAGTGACCACAAACAACTGTTGTTGAAGTTTGTAGAAATCTTGCATAGTGTCGGTGGACTCCGGTTCGGACGAACCTGTCTGAGAGATGTCCCCCGTTTCAGCGATGGATGCGCGAGATTGATCTGACAAGGTTACTTGACTTTTAAAGCAGTCGGTGTTAGTTGACTCCCACTACAATTAATTCGGTTGAAACCGTCTTGTAGCGACAAGTGTGACAAAAGCTACAGCTCGTACACTTCAGATCGAATAATACCACGCGCAGGTAACATAACTTAAAAAAAAATGAATTTTTTGATTGATTTCTGAGAAAGGTAGATTCGAGACCCAGCCTCACATGGGAGTTCTGCCGGACACAGTCGAGGGGTTGAAATCCCTCTCGGGTTCTTGGATTGTGCGATTGTTCCGAAGGCCGACAGGGAATTAATTCCCTGTCTCATAGCACAAGTCGGTTAAAAACCGACTGAAATCAGCAATCATTTTTAATTATTCGGCGACTGACAACTTTCGGTACGAGACAGCAGTTTAAACCCCTGTCGGACGATCGCGCTAATGATAAAAGTTAAAAGTCCCCATTCAAGGTGGTAAAGTTGGCCGCGCTTAAAGCAGCAGGTTGAATTCCGGCAACCAGCCCTAAAATTTGTCCGGTAGCAAGAATCCGAATCGCTGTATTGCTACCCGAAGCATCTAAGGCAATTCCTGTAAATGCAAGTCCGTTGGTAAGGGCGATCGCATCTTGACCCGCCGCGAAATCCACAATAACATCAGCTTCAGATACATTGGATGCTGCTGCATTCACGCGCAGTACAAACAAATCGTTTCCAGCTTCACCAGTCAGAGTGTCTCTACCTAAGTCACCTACCAGTTGGTCGTTACCTTCTCCTCCAACGAGTACATCGTTGTTTTGTCCGCCCCTGATGATGTCATCGCCCGAACCGCCAAAGAGCGTATCATTTCCGAGGTTTCCAGAGATAATGTCATTGCCAGAGTTGCCATCAATGCGATCGTTACCGCGGCCGCCCCAGAGCGTATCGTTGCCGTTGGCTCCTAGTATAGTATCGTCGCCGGCATTGCCATTTACCCGATCGGCAGATGGCGAGCCTTGGATAAAGTCGTTGCCATCTAAACCTTGAACCAAGAGATTGCCGACTCGAGCTGGATCGATCGTAAAGTTATCGGCATTGGCAGAAAGGTTGAAAAAGGAGCCATCGGGCCCAAAGGGGACAGGAGAAATGGTTGCAGGTGCGAAACCATATTGAAGATGATCGACTTCCCAGTTATTTTTACCGGGCATCGACAATCGAATCGATGATATCCCGTTTTGATTCACAACTCCAAAGAATCTATCTTCTGAGGTAGTACGCGAAATACTCTGATCGCCCAGCGAAAAGGGGCCGATAACCCCCAGAGATTCTCCCGATGGCCCAAACGCCTCAAATAACGTGTTATTTACCAAGTCGCCAGACAGGGGTGTGCCGCCACCATTCCTGCCAATATCCGTCCAAACGATTCCAGCATGGGTTGGTAATTGACCCCCAAGTGCATTAGCAGAAAATTTGAAGGTAAAGCTGCTAGTCTGGAAATTGGAGAATAAGCTCCTGCTGTTTCCTCTGGCTTGACCATCAATAACACCGTCATCGCCGTCCACCGAGTCGCTGAACGCAGTTGTAATATTTGTTGTGGCCAACTCAGGAACAGTAACGCCCGGTGTATTTAAAGCGCCGTCTTCAAAGTCTTCTAAATGAAAGTAAGTGAATCTTACTGGGCTAAACGGGCTGATGGCAGTTCCCGCTGATGGATTGTTGAAAGCTGAGTAGGGCAGTGGGCCAAAAAACTGAGGATTGTTAGACATGGTGTCTTGAAAGTAAATCGTACTTAAGAGTTATGTGGCCGCTGAAAATGACGGGATATGGTAAAGAAATCGCTCCTAACCAATAACCTACATTGAGCGATCGCTCGCGCTGGCTGCAAACTTTCTAACATACAATTATTGAATAATGCCAAACTCTTGAAGTGCCGGGAGAAAGTTTTTATTCTCGTGGCTCGATCGACTAAGTTTGATTAAAGCAAATCGCTCGATCGGCTGCAAAACGCTCCACTGAGGCTCGGTAACAGTCAATCCCAGCTCTTGCGCTTTTGCCGTGACGGATTCTGGTATTGTTTCAGCATCCATCCAGGGGGGATTTTGGTCGATCGCCAAATCGGTTCCACATTTTCCAGTATGTTGGATTAATATTTGGTTTAGCTGTTCTCGGTAATCTTGAATTTCTGGACTTGTCAAACAAGGAAGCTCTACAAGTGTTTGGCGTTCTGCTTGAGTAAAATGATTCCAATCTTGCAACTTGAGTTTAATGCCGCAAGTATCTAATTTGAGGCGTACTTGCATTGGGATGCAGCGGAGGGCTTCTACAAAATCGGCTTCAAATTTAAAGAATGTCATAGATATATGGATTTGCAAATTAGATTTTTTTTATTTACCGCAGAGGGCGCAGAGAGCGCAGAGTAAGAGAAGAGAGAGAAATCTATGCAGGTTTTTTGCTTAGGTGCATCTCATTTTTGCAAATATCTTCGTAGGGGCGAAGCATTTCGGCGGTCTATCTCTGGCGATAGCTAATAAATCGTCTGCCGAAATGCTTCGCCCTTCCCAAATTGAGATGCAGGTCTTTTGTTCTCTTTCAATCATGGCAGAAAATCGAGTCACCATCTATAATTAAGTGATATTACAAAGTATTGACATGAATCCCGTAGACTACCTTCGGATTAGTTTGATAGACCGCTGCAATTTCCGCTGTCTCTACTGTATGCCGGAAGGTAGCGACTTGGACTATGTTTTGCAGCAGCAGTTGTTGACTCACTCGGAATTGCTAACTTTGCTGCGGGAGGTTTTCATACCTGTGGGATTTACTAAGTTTCGGTTGACTGGTGGGGAACCGCTGTTGCGCCCTGGGGTTGTTGAGTTGGTTGGGGCGATCGCATCTTTGCCGGAAACACGAGATTTGTCAATGACTACTAATGGCTTTTTGCTGGCGGGAATGGCCGAAAATCTCTACAGTGCTGGTTTGCGCCGGATTAATATTAGTTTGGATTCCCTGGAACCGGAGACTTTTGATAAGATAATTGGTAGTCGCGGGCGATCGCGCTGGATGCAGGTTTGGCAGGGTATTCAAGCGGCTTATCAAGTTGGATTCGATCCGCTGAAATTGAATGTGGTGGTGATTCCCGGTGTTAACGACGGCGAAATATTGGATTTGGCAGAATTGACTGTTAACCGGAATTGGCACGTGCGTTTTATTGAGTTTATGCCGATCGGGAATGGCGACTTATTTGGCGATAAAGGTTGGGTTGCTTCGGCGGATTTGCGGCAACAAATTAACGAAAAATACGGGTTAGCCGAGTCTGGAATTCGCGGAAACGGGCCGGCGGATGTGTTTCAAATTCCGGGGGCGAAGGGTACTTTAGGGTTTATCAGTCAGATGTCTGAGTGTTTTTGCGATCGGTGCAATCGGATGCGTTTGTCTGCTGACGGGTGGCTGCGGCCTTGTCTGCTGAACGAAACGGGGCAAATTGACTTGAAAACTGCTTTGCGGAATGGGGTGTCTACGGTTGAATTGCGCGATCGAGTGCGGCAGATATTGGAGATTAAACCGGAGATTAATTTCAAGCAGCGAGATTCGGGAACTACTCAAGGAAACTACAGCCGCACCATGTCTCAAATCGGCGGCTGAACTAACCGACATAGAGCGCTGAAGAAATAAAATACTTAAGGCAATACTTGAGTATAATTGTTGCAGTATTCGATTCTCAACAAACTCGATGACCATCAAGCCGATTCGGTGGGTTGGCCCTGCCCGCGAAGAAATCCAATCTCTTCCTGAAGAGGCCCGAAAAGAAGCCGGTTTTTCACTTTGGACTCTCCAGCAGGGCATACAACCACCAGACTTTAAACCGATGTCGATCGTAGGTAAAGGCGTTGAAGAAATTCGGATTCGGACAGAAAATGCCTATCGGGTTTTCTATATTGCTAGATTTGAAGAAGCTATTTATGTGCTCCATGCCTTCCAAAAGAAAACTCAGAAAACAGCCAAGAAAAATATCGAAGTTGGGCAGAAACGCTACCAAGATTTGTTACAAAATCGTTTAAACTCAAGAGAACCGGAACAATGAGCGAAAATACTATTACCCAAGCAGCCGATAATATCTTTCTAGACCTCGGATTCTCATCTGAAGAAGCTAATAACTTACGAATCCGATCGCAACTAATGCTTGCCCTGATCCATCAGATTAAAGAGCGCGGTTGGACTCTCGATCAAACGGCTCAACATCTCCAACAGTCCCACGATCGAATCAAAGCTCTAACTGAAGGTAAAATAGGGCTGTTTTCCGTTGACAGTCTGATTGCAATGCTCAATAAAGTAGGCATGACTGTCAAAGTCGAAATTATCCCCAAGGTAGCTTAGGTGAAAATTATGCAATTTGGCGCATTCTACAACTGAAACTCTCCTCTCAAGACTTGTTGAGCCGTCAAGTTCAACTCAAGGAAATTACAGCCGCACCATGTCTCAAATCGGTGGGTGAACTAACCGAAATCGATAATTTATTTGGTACACTTAAGACATCATTCAATTTTGTAAGTCAGATGAACACCATCTCGATCGCCATTTCAGACCTGCTGATGCTGAAGCTACAAAAAGTTGCTGCTGAGATGAATGTATCGATCGAAGAATTAATCTTGATGAATATTGAAAGCTCGATCGCGCAACGAGAAAATCCCGCAGCAAATGCTGAAATCTCCATCGAGGTAATTGACAAATTTTATACTCTTGCTACGGAATGGCAGAGTGAAGTTGCCGGAATGTCTTCGACAGCTCAAATGTCTCAGCATCCTGCATATCAGGAAATTATTAATATGGGTTCTCAAGTCGTACCGCTATTGCTATCGGAACTGAAAAAAAATCCCCTTTACTGGTTAGCTGCATTGAATGCAATTACAGGTGAAAATCCCATCAAACCAGAACAAAGGGGAAGGGTAAAACAGATGGCCTCAGCTTGGATAGAGTGGGGTAAAGATCGAGGCTACGCGATTGAATAGAATGTATAGAAGACCAGAACTTGAAATTAAATGGCCGAACTTGTCTCGCACTGATTATCGAGTGACTAGCCAAAAGTCACAGGAATATAACTGCTTTGCGTGGGCTGCTGGTGAAGAAGATCGATGGTGGCAACCGATGCCTGGAGAGCAATTCTATTGGCCAGAAGGCGTGCCGCAAGAGGAAACTTTAGACGCATATATTCAGGCTTATCAAACGCTGGGATATGAGCTTTGCAATGGTGATATATTAGAAGCTGGATATCATAAAATAGCAATATATGTTGATTCTAGCGGTATCCCAACTCATGCAGCCAGACAGTTACCTAATGGTAATTGGACAAGTAAACTTGGATGGTTAGAAGATGTTGAACACGAATTAGATGGATTGACAGGCGACAGGTACGGAGTTGTCGGTCAAATTCTTAAACGTGCGATAAATTAGGGAAAGGCAATTATAGCCGCACAATATCTCAAATTGGTGGCTAAAACTCTCCTCCCAAAACTTGTCCAGCCGTCAAGTTCAACTGAGGAAAAGCCGGCGATATCAGCGCTTGTTCCCCTTGAAAAACCCCAACTTCGACATACTCACCTGATTCTAGTCGCAGTACCGCTACTATCTCCTCTTGAGGGTCAACAATCCAATATTCAGGGATGCCCCGCGCCGCATATTGGGCTCGTTTACTAATGTAATCGCGATCGCGCCCAATTCTCCCTGGACTAACAACCTCAACCACCAACTGAGGAGGCGGCATATCAAGGGTGATAGTTAGCCTGGAGGCTGTCAGCAAGATGTGTTCGGGGCGCAAAACCACTAAATCTGGGTAGCGGTTAGCTGCGTCGCCCTCCCGCAGGATCGGAACTTGGATTTCGCACATATGTGTTCTGATCAGCCTCAGTGGGATGAACCCGCTACTAGCCAGAGTGAATAGTAGATAGTTAGCAATGAAATTGTTGGGTTCGGATTCGGGCGGCAATGTTATTAACTCTCCGTCAATTAATTCGTAGCGGTTGTCGGTGTCGTCCTCGTAGGTGAGGTATTCTTCAAAGGTGAGTTTTTGTTTGTGGGCTTGTATCATCTTTTACCTTCCAGGATTGCTATTGTGATTAAAATTTTTACACATCCGAGGGAAGTGGCTGCCGCAGTGATTCTAGTTGAATTAACAAGCTGGGCAGCACTGTTGCAATTATTTGATTATCCTGCTGCTGTAGCCGCTACTGGCGCACATCTGCCTAATTTTTCCCAATCGGGTGTCACAGGCTGATAAGCGCAATAACATACAACAATTCGCTGGTTGGTATCAAAGGATGAGAATTGGTTGATACCGGTGACAACCCAGTCGCCATCACGTCCATGAGTAATGCCACTGCTGGTTTCTGGTTCCATTTGAGCATACTCGCGGATGCGATCGCCCACTTCGGGCAAAACCCCAGAACTGTCCCACTCTTCATGTAGGATATCTGTCAAAGAACTTCCCGGCATCAACTGACGGTTTTCCCATCCAGTCGCGTCCATAGACTCAGATTTGTAAACAATCCAGGTTTCATTTGTCATTGTCGGTTTCTCCTTGTGAATTTTCGGGAGGTGCAAATGATGTCTGCTGACCGTAGAAGACGCAATCTACTTTAAGAATACTGTCTGGAGTCTTCCTGATTGTCTTAAGTTGCCAACCGTATCGTCGCTCCATATCGCGACATTTTTGAGGGCTGGTGGCTGAATGGATGTTTTCTTCCATCGTATGAACTCCTTAAGTTGATAAATCCTCAGTCTTTGCTACTTTGCCCCGCTTGGGATTTGATTTTGGTGGGGTTTCGCTTTTAGATGAGCTGGGATTACTGATTTTTGGCGTGTTTTCCACAAGCCAGTTTTCTACGAGTTCCAATAAAACCTGGTTCATAGAAGCATTGTTGTAAGCACAAACCCATCTGAAGCGCGATCGCAAATCGTCATCACAGTAAAAACAAAGCTTTACTGGCTTCTCCTTGTCGCTATCTTTCATAACCTGTATTAATAGTGGCACTGCTTCTAGAGTGACACTAATGCAGACTTTGTTCTATGACGACTTAGTGTAAATGACTATTTAACGTTATTAGCACTATAGCGCTATGATAACAGACATAGCCAAGAAACTGCAACCCCGCTTAAACGCTTATGGAAGTTAGGTCTGAGAGGTTTTCGTCCAACAGTCGTTTCACAGGGATGCCACCAATAATTTTTTTTCACGATCCGCTGCAAAAGCAAGACAGGCTTTGATGTCTGCCGAATTTAGTAGGGTTTTCCACAAATCAGACTCCAAAATTGGCGGCAGTCCGATCGACACGGGGCGATCGACTAGCTGGCACGGTCGGATGGTTTAGCGGTGGCACTGTCGGTCTAGTGCGGTCGGTCGGACGGTCTAGCGGTAGGAGAGGCTGGCACTGTCACAGGTCTTTATTTAAAGAGTTGATGTTTAAGTATTTTCTCGGTAGACACTGAATTGAAAAAAGGTTAAATATGTAATAGGACTTACTTGTAATCCCTTTCTTTTGGAGAAATGATAAATGTCTAATCATAAAGATGACTCTGAAGATAAAACAGAGGTAGTAGGGTATGTAGCTGGTGGTGCTGCGGCTGGAGCAACCGTAGCTGGTGCAGTAGGTGGGATGGGTTTAGCAGTTGGCGGAACGGCTGTTGCAATTGGTGCAGCACCCGTTGTTGCTGCTGGTGCTGTTGTCGGTTTAGCAGTATACGGACTCAAGAAAGCGTTTTTCAATTAAACGAAATTTTATTTTTCACTTTACTGGGGTAAGTTATGTTGCTTGCCCTATTTTTAATCAGTATTTAGATAAAGGTATAGCGGTTGGATCTGTCGGAGCGGTGGCGGTCTAGCTTTTTTGCGTCACACACTCACCTGATAACCCACAGCTTAAAAAAAAAACTGGTGATGCTTGCACCCTTGTTACACAGAGAGCGGTGACAGCGCGGTGAGTGCGGTCGGAGTGCGGTTGAAGCGGTTAGGGTCTGGCACTGTTGGAGTCTTGCTGGTTTAAGCAGATTTAAGGAGGTGTTTTATGTGAATACTTTATGTGTTATGATAACTGTTCTTTAATTTTGTAAGCAACTAAAATGTTGAGTGATATGTAATGGAAATAGATAATAGAATCAGTAAAAACGAACTCAGAAAAGTATTGTCTGAATTTAAAATGTATGCTGACCGTCTTATGCCAACGAGATTTGATGAAAATATAGTAAATATTAAAACATTCGTAAACTTCATCAATCATAACTCTGTTATTAGTTTGTTTCTCGAAAATAAACGTATAGAATCTAAAATACAAATCAATTCTATTAATTTATCGTATTCAGGTAATTTAACACATCTATATATTGAATACCCTAATGATGAGATAACAATCATTCATCAATTCCTTCAATATGGTGTAGAAAAATTTTCTGGTAAATACATGAGTTATGGGAGTTTAGCTGCTAAAGCAGGCTTTAGTAATAAGGTAGACTGTACTATTTATGATGATATAGATAAATCAGAGCAATTTTATTTTCGTATACTTAAGCCATTTGTTTGTCATATTGAACTTTATTTAAACAAGTTATTAATTGATTGGGGTGACGATGAAAATCTTAAGTCAATTATTAACTTGTACGGTGATAATTATGGAGATAATTTGGGAGCTAACATGAACAATCCAATAAACAACAATCAAAGTCATTCTTCCATAGGTGTTGGATTCAATAACGCAGACATCCACACTGAAAAATTAGCAGGAACTATCAACGAGGCGCAGAAACAAAATTTAGCCGAGGCAGCCGCAGAGATTCAACAATTGTTGGAAGAATTGTCTCAGACTTATCCTACCTCTACAACAAAACAAAAGATGGATGTAGCAGGAATAGCTATCGACCGCATAGAGAGCGATCCAATTTGGAAGCGGCGAGCTATCAACGCTGTCAAACAAGGGGGTTTAGCTGGTTTTGAAAAACTCATTGATAATCCGATAGGTGCTATTGTTGTCGGAGGTATTAAAGGCTGGCAGGAAACTGAAGTTCAGTAAAAACATTGGTTGAGAAATAGGGTGATTGTACCTTAAGCACTGCCACCGCTGCCTAAATTGCACCCTAACCGTGTTTTGTACGACTGCTACGGTCGCAGCGGTGAGAGTACGGTGTAACACAGAAAACCCGCCAGAGTATGACTCTAGCGGGTTTTATGGTGGACTCTTTACATAAACTGTTGGCATAGGTTAAAATTTATATGTCTAAAAAACCATGCTGAGCTGAAAAAAATATATGTCAGTATTATTGTTTTTAATTACATTTATAGTAGGTTTAGTAGTAACTGCTGTTATTAATAGATTAATGGCGTTATTTTATTGTTTCATGTTTCTTGGTTTGGGAATATTTCTTTTAATATCTTATAGAGCTGCTTTATCACCTGTTATAGAGTTTATATTTTTTATGATATTCGGTCTAATCGGTATATTCTCTGCTATCATATTTTTCTGTTTTTTTGTTGTTGTAATTTCAGCATATATAGAGCGTTTCATAGCCTATTTAAAAAATAAAAAATGGTGATTGATGATTATTTTTATTATGTAGCTGCAAGGGTTACAATGCTTAGGCTGGGAAATGTATGTTTCCCCGCCTAGCTTGTTTTTACAGTATTTTGACGCTCTATCTCAGGATATACCATTATCCTGATTTAGTAAAATAACGTGCCTGATATTTGTCTTATTAACTGGTTCCCAGGCTCTAGCCTGGGAACCGAGATCCAGAGGCTCTGCCTCGCTAACGGATAAAAACAAAAACAGGAGGCAGATGCTCATGGAATGTGTTCCCAGACTCTAGCCTGGGAACGAGCAAACACCTACGCTTTGCGCTTCCGACGGCGAATCAGCACACTCATTACTTGCTTCGGATTAGCTGCACGTTGTAGCTGACTCCAATCGCCCACTTCGGCAAATCCCAGTCGGTACAAGGTGAGTATAGTTTCCCTGACAGCCTGGGGCGAACCTGTGACTGTTACACACACCACATCCTGTTCGGATGCTGCTGAGTCGTCATTTGGACAATCGGATTCGTTATCGTCAGGCAAGAATTCCTGTGACATAATTATGTTCTCCTGGTTTTGGGTTTTCTAGAAAAACCCAAAAACCCAGCCGCCCCGCATTTCAAGACATAGCAGGGCGGCTACAGAGAGTGTTAAGATACTCCGTTAGCCTCCAGACTGCTGATACCAGTTTGGCGGTTAGCTGTCCATTGCTGCTCGCAACAGCTTTGGGCAGTGCAACTAGATTTTTGGGCGACGCGGGCTACTTCCTCTACAAGCAAAGCAACCTCTAATTTCAAAGCGTAGCCGCAGACGGGGGCCTGTGTCAATCCATTTGGGATTTGGGATTTGGGAAAGGTGCGTCAGCTTTGAGATTGCTTCACTACGTTCGCAATGACAGAAAATCCTAGTACGTGCATCCAGGATTAACTGGTTCCCAGGCTGGAGCCCATTCGTGACAACTTAACGTCAAACCCAATCACAGACTGCTGTTTGAGTATTAAGCTCAGATCCCCCCTAGCCCCCCTTAAGAAGGGGGGGACAAGAGTCTTCTCAAAGTCCCCCTTCTTAAGGGGGATTTAGGGGGATCTAGACTTAGCTAAATGCGAGATTTATCAATGGTTTCAGTCTTAAGTTGTCACCAATGGGCTGGAGCCTGCGAACGAGCAATCGCCTACTTCCTAGGCTTTGCGCTAGAGTTATCATATGACAATCAATTTAAAAAGTGCGATCGACCCCGCTATCATCAACCCAAAAACTTGCACTCAAGGATAACTATGCTGCACAATCTTCAGCAATCTCACCAACAAGAGATACAGACGATTACTCAAGTTTTGGCAAAAATCACCAGCCGCACGGCGGATCAGATTAAACCATTACTAGATGCGATGCTCAAACAGCTAATTGAACCTCAACAACGTCCATTTTATGAAACAGCTACCCCAACAGAATGGTCGATCGCATTTCAAGAATGGGTTGACAGTCATCGTACCCTAAATCTCCCCACTCTTTCGGATGAAGCTATTAGCAGAGAGAGCATTTATGGAGACCGAGGTTAAATGCCGTTTCTCATACATACAAACATACTGCTGCGTAGCATCGATACAGCACACCCAATGAATCCTGATGCTGTCAATGCCGTGATTACTCTGCGCGATCGCGGGGAACAACTTTATATCGTACCCCAAAAATTGATCGAGTTTTGGAACGTTTGCACGCGCCCGATCGAGAGAAATGGATTAGGGCGTACTGCCATAGAAGCAGAGGCAGAAATTAATCGCTTAAAACAGCTTTTTCCTCTGTTGTTGGATACCGAAGCAATTTATCAAGAATGGGAGCGACTGGTGATAACGTATAAGGTTATAGGTGTTAACGTTCATGATGCGCGGCTAGTTGCTGCTATGCTAGTTCATGGTTTAACTCATATCCTAACTTTTAATATTGCTGATTTCGCTCGTTATTCACAAATTACGGCTGTTAATCCTCCAACTGTAAAGCCTTGATTAATTAACTGGTTCCACATCTGGCGGCAGCGGTGACAGCAGTAATTCTAACTGGCTTAGCAAACCGGGCAGCACTGTGACAATGATATTCCAGATAGTGTCTGGCTCCACGCGATCGTACCGATGAGCAATCAGATTCCGCAAGTTAATAATATTGCGCCAATCAATATCACCATTAGCTTGACGGAATTCATCCGAAATTCTCCTAGCAGCCTCGCCGAGAATTTCAAACTCTCTTTCAACAGCCCGCTGCACCATCCTATTTACTTGGTATTCTGCACAGGACAAGCTAGCAGTAAACTCCATTATTTGCTTAATTGCTTCTATCATATCCCAGAGGGCAGCCTGATTTCTATTGTCTGCTTGCATAGTTAGATTGGCTGGTTTAATTGAAAAGTATAAACTGGAAATAGTGCGATTTTTAGAGTAGATGATGTGACAAGTTGCCAGGATTTCAGCTCTACTAAAAGGGTTATTTATCTGTTGTTTTTGAGTTAAATCTATGTCGCGCCCCAACATATCTTCTAACTGTTCTTGCATTTGGAGAAAGTCGAAAAGATTCCAAGAAGTATTGAGGGCAAAGCTTGCTAGAATGTCTATATCACTGTCGGGACGAAAATCCTCTCGCAGGATTGAACCGAATAATGCTAATTCAATAATATTCCAGCGCTGGCAAAAGTCGGCTATCTGTGATGGCGATGCCTGAAGACGTTCTTTGACTGCGGTTGGAAATTGAAAAGTCATTCGATTTTGGATTTTGGATTTTACCGGGAGTCAGTAACTGAAACTTGCAAGGTGCGTCAGTTCGTATATTCTCGATTTTAGCAAAAATAATCCTAACTGACGCACCCTACCACTCTTCAGTCGGCGGAGGCCGACTTTGTTTGTGTAGAAGCGGTTTCAACCGCCGAATTATCTTGGTGTCAGCAATATGAGTTGTTTTGATAAGATCGATCGCACTTCGTCCAATCCCACCTCAACATCCACCAAAATCTCTCCCACAGTCTTCCCATCACCTTGTAGGGGCGGTGCCGCCGTGCCCGCCCCTGGGGGGGGTGCACAACCTTGCAGAAACTCAAACTCAGCACTTGACAAATTCACCAATTGGTAGTTGCAATCAAACACTTGTTGACTCGGCCAACCGTGCATACAAACACTCAACTCTGGAATTGCCGCCAAAAGTGCTTTATCGTCCGACCAATCAATCTTATTAACAGGCTTTTTGCCCAAGAAAAACTCGTAATGAGTGATTTCCGTATCCAACAATTCAATTAATCGATAAAGCTCCCGTTCCGTCAAACCCTGAGCTTTTTCCATCAACTCCGGTGCTTTCCCCAAAAGTCTTTCTAATTGCCAATATCCCGGATTAGAGAAACCGATAAATTCCAATCCCGAAGCATCAATTAACTCGAACAATGTGTCGATATTGTAGTCAACTTCCTGCGGGTGAACGTACATATCCGCAAAACATTCGTCTCGCTGATTTTCTCCGGCCCAACGCTGTTTTTCGTACTTGACAAGGCGGTTGTTTTCTGGTAAAGAAGCAAAGATTTCACGACCGACTTTGACACCATCGGGATAGTCGCCTTTTTGAGTTCCTTGCAAAAGTCCGATCGCCCTTTGCATCAATTGAATTTCCCAGCGGCCCAATTCAGCATAAACAAAAATGTGCATCAAACCGCCCGGAGCCAACTTCGCAGCCAGTGCTTGAATGCCGCGAATCGGATCGGGCAAATGGTGCAACACGCCGACGCAGTTGATCAAATCGAACTCGCCGTCTAACTCGGCAGCATCGTACAAGCTGAGGTGACGAAAATCGGCTTCGCGCGCGCCCGTTAGCGAAGCCCTCGAAGAGGATCGCCGACAGCGTTCTTGTGCTACCTTCAAAGCACCGGAACTAAGGTCGATCGCCGTTACCGATGCTTCAGGATTGAGGTGAATCAGATAATCGGTACTCGAACCCGTGCCACAGCCAGCATCCAAAATGCGAATATCGAGTTTTGGCGGCTTTTGGCCGGTGCAAAAATTGTAAGCATCCGGCCAACTCCAGCGCCAGTTGTACCCGGGTGGCGGTTCGTCCGACAAAGGATCGGGCGGAAAAGGGAAAGTATCGTAAAGTCGGCGAACGGCGGCACTGATATCGGGTGAAGTTTCCATAGGTTAGGGAATTCTTTTGAGTCTTGAGTTGGGCTCAGGGATGGGGATTGGACTGACAACTGACCGCTGACAAGTGACAACTGACCACTGACAGCGCTAGCGTAATAAAACTTATCATTTTTTCTCATATAAGCTCTCTTAAATCTATACAATAAATCTCGGCAGGCTTTTTAACAAACGAGGACTGTCAATCACCCAATGCTGAGCTTTCGGGTAAGGCAGCGGCGTCTTTCGGCAGAAAGTAAAAGGCAAGAGAAAAAGGCAGAAGGAAATTTTGGATTTTCTTTTTCCTGAATTGAGGGCACTTGCTGCGATCGTCGCAGGAGTCAGCTATCCTGCCAAGTATTTTTTCCAGGAATGTACGGGCGAAGCAAGCGCGCAGGGAGTGCCCCGTCGGTGTCTTCGGGTCGGACATTTCCCGGCAGGACGAAAGATGAAACCAAAACATTTTAATCTAAGAAAGTAAGCGCCCCAACCTCGTGACAGGTGAAGGCAAAAAGTAAACAAAGCAAAAATACCTAATTTTACCTGCATCAGAAGGCAAGGTTAGTCTGGGTAAATGCTGCAACGATTTAGATAGGGAGCGAAGGAGTCTAATGACTGTAAAAGCAAGTGGTGGAAGCTCAGTTGCGCGTCCGCAACTATATCAAACTGTACCAGTCGCAACGATTTCGCAAGCTGAACAGCAAGACCGCTTCCTACAGCGGGGCGAACTCAGCGAACTGGCAAGTTATTTCAGTTCCGGTGGTCTTCGGATCGCGATTTCTGAGACGCTGACCAGAAACTCGGAACTCATAGTATCCCGCGCAGCCAACCGGATTTTTGTCGGCGGTTCCCCGCTGGCATTTTTGGAAAGACCAGCAGAACCTGTGATGGCTATGGCTGGCGCTACTCGCGGCGGCGGTTCGGTAAATGTCTCTGAAGGCATGAAACTGGGAACTGTTACTTATGTTGAAGGTCGCGCAGGCGGCGGCGGCGGCAGCAAAGGCTCAGGTAGCGGCGGATTCTTGGGCTTGGGAAATCTGTTTTCTACTAACGGCGGCGGCGGTGGCCCAATCCCAGCAGGATTCCAGCCGATTAATGTCTCGCGCTACGGCCCGAGCAACATGACCAAATCTCTGCGCGACTTGAGCTGGTTTTTGCGCTACATTACCTACGCGATCGTTGCTGGCGACCCGAACATTATTTCGGTGAATGTCCGCGGATTGCGGGAAATTATCGAAAATGCTTGCTCGTCGGCGGCGACAATTGTGGCAATGCAGGAAATGAAGGCTGCATCCTTGAACTATTTCAAGAATGATGAGGCAGCACGCACGATCGTCGCACAGTATTTTGATGTAGCAATTACCGAATTCAAAGCTCCCACACCTTCACCGAAGGTGCGTCAGCGCGAAACCAATGACCAGCAAGGGCTGCAACTGCCTCAAATCTACTTCAACGCAGCGGAAAATCGGGCGAAATTCGTCATGAAGACCGGTCTGTCGTCGGCTGAAAAGATTGAAGTAATCAAAGCAGCTTACCGCCAAGTTTTTGAGCGCGACATTACCCGCGCCTACAGCCAAAGCATTTCTGACCTGGAATCCAAGGTCAAAAACGGCGAAATCTCGATGAAAGAGTTTATCCGCCGTTTGGGTAAATCTCCTCTGTACCGCCAGCAATTCTACGAACCGTTTGTTAACAGCCGCGCTGTAGAACTCGCCGCCCGTCACTTCCTCGGCCGCGGTTTGAGCTCGCGCGAGGAATTCAGCAAGTATTTTGCGATCGTCACGAAAGGCGGCCTGGCAGCCCTCGTAGACGCGATGGTTTATTCTCAGGAATATTCCGACTACTTCGGCGAAGAAACTGTGCCTTACCTGCGCGGTTTGGGCCAGGAAGCTCAGGAATGTCGCAACTGGGGCCCGCAAATTGATTTGTTCAATTTCAGCGCTCCTTTCCGCAAGGTTCCTCAGTTCATCACCTTGTTCGCAGGCTACACTCAGCCTCTACCAGATCAGCACGTTTACGGTATTGGTAACGATCCGCTGGAAATTCAGTTCGGGGCGATTTTCCCCAAAGAAACTCGCAACCCTAGGAACCGTCCAGCTCCCTTTGGCAAAGACACTCGCCGGATCTTGATCCGTCAAGGTGCGGGGATTGACAATCAATTGAGTAACCCAGCGGCTCGCGGTGCGGCTCCTGGTTCTCTGGGCCCCAAGGTCTTTAAACTAGACCAGTTACCCAGCAACTATGTAGCTTCCAAGAAAACTGCCCGCGGCGCCTCCAGCAGCTACAGCAATGCTTCCAGTGTCAAATATACCGAAAGTTCCACCCAAGCGGTGATTCGGGCTGCTTATCTGCAAGTGTTCGGTCGCGATGTGTTCGACGGCCAGCGCCAAAAGGTGGCGGAAATTAAGCTGGAAAACGGCGACATTCCGATGCGCGAGTTTATTCGGATGTTGGCGAAATCCGATGTGTTCCGCAATATGTACTGGAGCAAGCTTTACGTTTGTAAGGCGATCGAGTATATTCACCGCCGACTCCTGGGCCGCCCTACCTACGGCCGTCAGGAAATGAATGCTTACTTTGACATTTGCGCTAAGAAGGGTTTCTACGCGCTGGTCGATAGCATCATGGACAGCATGGAGTACAACGAAGCTTTCGGGGAAGATACAGTCCCCTACGAGCGCTATGTGACTCCGGCTGGTTTGTCGATGCGGACGATGCGATCGGGTTCCTTTGGCGAGAAAAAGGTCAACGCCGATCCGACTCCTGAAACTCCTCGGTTTGTTGAATTGGGCACTGCGCTCGATCGGGGCGATACTGAGTTGCAAAATCGGATTGCTCAAGGTGTGAGCAAGCGTCGCGAACAAACTAAGGTGTTCAAGCTGACGACTACTTCGGACAAGGTTGCTTTGAAAACTTTAATTCAAGCTGCTTACCGTCAAGTTTTTGAACGCGATTTGAATCCCTACGTTGTGAAGAATGAATTCACGGCGCTGGAAAGCAAACTTGGCAACAATGAAATCAATCTCAAGGAGTTCATTGAAGGTTTGGGTTGCTCGCCGCTGTACGTCAAACAATTCTACGCACCTTATCCAAATACTAAGGTGATTGAGTTGGGTACGAAGCACTTCTTGGGCCGTGCTCCTCTGAATCAAGCGGAGATTCGGACTTATAACCAAATCTTGGCAAGTAAAGGGATTAAGGGCTTTATCAATGCGATGTTGAATAGCGTTGAATATGCTGAGGCTTTTGGTGAGGATGTTGTTCCTTATCGTCGCTTCCCGACTCTACCTGCTGCGAATTTCCCGAATACTGAAAGACTGTACAACCAGTTGACTAAGCAGAATGGTGAGATTGTGGTTCCGAGTTTTGAGCCTGCGGCTGCTACTGACAGAAGTTAATCACAAACTACAAGAAAGTTGATTTTGTAGGTTGACAAAAATCCCTCGCTATGGTAACGCTGTAGCGGGGGATTTTTGGTAGAGGGCTGTTTCATTCTCGGAAAAACCGGGATTTTGTAGGGGTAGTGCCCCCGTGCCTACCCCTGACGAAGAGGGCGGGCACGGGGGCACCGCCCCTACGAAGAATGAAACAGCCCTGAATTTTTGTTAAAGGGCGATCGGGCATTGAGAATTTAGTTAAAATGAATCCAAAGGGCGATAACGAGCAATCAAATCCACTGAGAAAACTCAGAACTCTCCCTACAACCTCAGAGGCTCAATTAATTCAAAATCGAGAGACTTGGCTACCGCGTGGAGAAGCTATAGCAGTAGATAAAGCTCAGGAAGTGATGAATGACCTTTACAGGGAGGGCGCAGAGTATGGTGATGGAAGTTGTGCTTTCATGGTAATGAAGGAACAATTTGAAGGAGGCGCGGGGAATCCACCGCAGTCGCTAAAAGATAGCACTCTCCATGCTGGAAAGTGCCAGCAGTATATTAAAGGACTTCGGAGGCATTTAGACAAGTTGCCCTCTGAAGCACAGCAAAAAATTGAGCAGGAAATTGTCAAGATGGAAGAGGCGCTAAAATGGGCTGATGATTACCGAAACAGCGATGAACCGGAGATTCCCAGATGGGCAAAACGTTGGAAAGAACAATTGGGGAAATAAAGTAATGCTTAAGTTAGACAGCAAGCGCAGTCGTTATATAGGAATGGATTGGCAAAGCAAGCTGCATCCATTTGCGATCGCACCTAATGATTCTCTAATCTGTTGCGATTTAAGAGGTTGTATCTTTGATAAATTAGATTTATCGGGATGTGAGTTTTTTGGTTGTCGCTTGAATGGAACATCTTTTCAAGGAGCAAATTTATATGAAACAAAATTTATTGGCTGTTTTTCTGATGAAGCCGATCGCCCAACGGATTTTAGAAATGCGATCGGCACAAATCTATCAGTAGAATTTTCTCACATAAACTTTCTATCAGAAGAACATCAGCCAAATTTTTCCAATAGTTTTTGGGACGATGGTTTAATCTTGGGAGACTTTTTCCAAGATGATATGAAATGGCCTTCGGAAGTGGCAAAGGCTGCTGCTGATACACTTTCAGAACGCAATGATGTTAGATATAATGCTACTGTAAAAATGGGAGAATTAGATAATCCTGTTGTTGCTCCTTTACTGGGTTGCTTGCTTGCTGACAAGGAATGGGATGTAAGGGCGATCGCCCTGGAAGTATTAGGCAAGCTACGACATCAGGAATTTTGGTATGGTGACGAAGTATTATTAGAGTGGATGTTTTTGTGTCTGGGAGACAAGCATTCGATCGTGCGACAGACAGCCATTGAACTTGTAGAAACTATTTCACCGCCGGATCGCATTTTGCTGACTTCTATTAATAGAATGGTTGTAGGTGCTTCTGATGAGGAGCGACTGGCGGGTTTGCTGGCGGCTATTGAACTCTCTCAACTCGATGATGATTATATTGATTTATGCGATCGACAAGTAATTGATTCTCTACTTTTAGATGGAGGATCTGAAGTTCGCAACGAATCCTCGCTGCTGCTTGAGATTATTGGCGATCGATGAATCAACAGCCGAATCCGGTCTATCAATTTTAGATTTGATAGAACTGATTTGACATCTTTTAGCGATCGCCCACAGCAATCAATCCAAAACAAAACTTAGGCAGTAGCGATACCTTGTCCTAAATGCTTCAAAACTTGAAAAGCCGATCGCAATTCACTTCGTACAGTATAAATCGAAAATGCCCGCGATAACCCGTATTCGGGTGTAGGTTGAGCCATCAGTTTCACAAATAACACATCATCGCCATTCGTCAACATCCCAAATCTCGGTTTATCTAAATCAGGATTTGCCATCATGTATGCTAATGCTTGGGGTAATGCCGATCGCGTGGAAATCGTAGTCTTCTTGCACTCCAAAACCATTACCCAAAGCTGCTGAAGCAAAATCAAGATATCAATTCGTCCGCGCATCGTTTCTTCCCCATCATCAATGACAATTTCGATAGCAGCTTCAGCTTTCATCCTGAAAGGTGGATCGTAGAATCCCGCCAATTCCAACAAAGGTGATGCTACCAGCAATGTCACTGCCCCTTCTAATAATTCTCCATCGGCTCTATGATATAGTAATCTACGTCGTAGCGTGTCTAAAGCAGTCTGTTCAGAATCGCTGAGACTTGGCAATTCGGATTGCCATTCTGTAAAAAAAGCCTCATCCTCGGTTCGGCTCAAATTCAACTTTGATTCAGCCTCAGCCAGACTTTTAATAGCTTCTGTAACTGCAATAACTTTTGCCATTAGTTGTCGCTTAAATCTTATTCATTGAAACTGATACAATTCTAACATCCGTTTGATTTTTGGTAACTGTCTTTCGGATTTCCGAAAAGCCAGCCAAATCCGATTGGTAACAGCTTGTGCAGGTTTGAGGACAAGTGTCAAGCGATTTTCTGTCACCGAATTTGCACACAAGTAATCGGGCAGAACACTAAAGCCAAATCCGCATTCCACGGCTTGTCTAATTGCTCTTAAATCGGGGATAATTAATTTAGGTTGAACGTCGATTCTTTTGCCAAATACGACGCGCCAAAATCGGCGGGCGATGGGCAATTCTTCACTATAAGCAATCCAATCTTGGGTTAACAGCCATTGAGATAGTGGGTTTAAATCTGCTTGACTGATTCCTTCTGCGATAGGAATTACAATATTGGGTGGCCCGACTAGCCAGAAGTTCTCCTCGAATAGCAATTCATATTCAATGTCGGACAAGGTAATTTTTTGAGTAGCAATTACGATGTCTAGCTTTCCGGCTTTGAGTTGTTGGATTAATTCTGATGTTAATCCAAATTGTATCGTGTAAAAAGTGCGTGAAGCGAAGCTATCCCGTAGGGAATCGTCCTGGGGTAACTTACCCAGTATTTGCTCTGTGAAAAATTCTTGCGCTGTACCGATTCTGATGGTTTGCGGTGTTTCGGCGGTGGAGTTTTTGTGGGGAATTGATTCGAGTTTCTCGATCGCACCTACAACTTGAGTATACAGTCTTTTTCCCGCATCCGTCGGCACCATCCGTCTCGGAGTCCTTTGAAACAACAGATTTCCCAAAGCTGACTCTAGGGCTGCAAGGTGTTGGCTGACAGCCGGTTGCGTGAGGTGGAGAACTTGGGCCGCCCCGGATACGGTTCCCACGCGGTAAACCTCGATAAAGCTGCGATACCACTCAAAGTTAATCATGACGAAGGAAGTTCGGCAACGGATTATGTAGCGGATGTAACGGATGGAAGAAGGCGTTATGCCATTTTTCGGTGAAGCTGCATTGAATAAATCCTTTACCGGAAAGGATGTAAGGCTTCTCATGGAGTGCAGCGACCTAGTGAATTGGTATTATCACCTTGGGAGTTGCCATAAACAATACTTCGGACAGTTTTTCAACGACTCTGTAAGCGTTACAGCGTAAGCCCTGGCATTTTTAATGTTTTTTTGAAACGAGCGGGCTAGACTCAAACATTGAAAAAATACTCATCCCTATAGCCATCAAGGGTTTGAGATACTCGATTAGATCTAAAAATGTCCGAAGTATTGCATAAATATATTTATAGTTAGACGCAACTTTTATAATTTGTATTTTAGATGAATTCGACCTAGGATGAAAATAACAAGCACAAAGACATCCGCAAAAGGCATAAATTATGACTAGCCAAAAAGTTCTGATTGTTTTGACCAGCCACGATACACTGGGCGATTCTGGTAAAGAAACTGGTTTCTATCTCCCAGAAGTAACCCATCCCTTGGACGCATTTAATCGCGCTGGATTAACGGTAGATTTTGTGAGTCCTCAAGGCGGGAAGGCTCCGATGGTTGGGATTGATTTGGAAGACCCCCTAAATAAGGCTTTTTTAGACGATTCGGAACAAGTTTCGCGAGTCGAAAATACGCTCAATCCCGCACAAATTGACCCCGCAAAATACGGCGCTATTTTCTATGCTGGCGGACACGGGACGATGTGGGATTTCGCTGATAACGATCGACTGGCCCAGATTGCTGCTGCTATTTATGAAGCAGGTGGCGTTGTTGGTGCTGTCTGTCACGGGCCTGCGGCGTTAGTCAATATTAAGCTGTCTGACGGTACATACCTGGTTGCTGACAAGACTGTGGCCGCTTTTACGAATGAAGAGGAAGCGGCTGTGGGATTGACTGACATAGTGCCGTTTTTGTTGGAGTCAAAATTAATCGAACGCGGGGCGAATTTTACCAAGGTTCCTAATTTTCAAGCCTGTGTTGTGGCGAGCGAGAGACTCGTCACAGGTCAAAATCCCGCTTCCGCCGCAGGTGTAGGCGAACGAATGGTAGAATTAATTAATGCAAAATAGCACTTTGAATTCTGGTGAATCGGTACAGCCAATAGTTTCGGCAAATTAATCTTGCTCGGTGAGAAATCTGTTACGGGATTTGCTGATGCAATTAAATTTGAGGTTGGAGATTCCCGCCAATCTTCACTAGATAATCGATCGGGGCGAGTGCAAGTGCTCGCCCTTTCTACATTCGGTTAACCCTACTCAAATACCCAATTTTACTGGAGAACATTACCGCCCACTGTTCGTCTTTGATTCTAGCCGACAAATTCGCGATCGCCTGTGTCAGATGCTGTTCGGCAAATTCTCCGCAATCAATCTGTTAGTGGTGATGACTTGAGTCCTCGGATTTTAGACATAACTCAAGTCCTCACGCTCGATCCAATCAAGTTATTACTGACTTTTGTTCATTCCGTGACTGCAAAAAATAGGTGGGATTTCTAATTGCGGATTCCGATATACATTTAGATATTGACAAACAAGTAAAACATTAAAAAAAACTAGGAATTTGTGCGGATTGGTCAAATTGCTCAATGAAGAAGCTCTTAGGGCATAATATTATAAAACAGAGAACAGGGTATGGAACTAAATTTACAGAAATTTTATACGGCCTGCAATCCCAGCTACACCCTGGCAGTAGCAAATCAAGAAGACCGACAATACTATATCGATTTTTCGTCAGTGCGGGGCGGCACAATCGTAGAACAATTGGAGCGCACCATCAGCCGTCTCTCGCCGGATGTACCTACCTGTCAATTATTTACCGGTCACATCGGCTCGGGGAAATCCACAGAATTGCTGCGGCTGCAAGCTCAATTGCAGGAGCAAGGTTTTCATGTGGTTTATTTTGAGTCGAGTAAAGATTTAGACATGGCTGATGTCGATATCACTGACATTTTGTTGAGCGTGGCGCGTCAGGTGAGCGAAAGCATTGAGAAAATGAAAATCAAGCTGCAACCGACGGGTTTTAAAGCTTTGCTCAAGGGCGTTGCTGATGTTTTTCAAACTCAAATAGATCTGAAAGCGGGAGCTTCTGTCCCCGGTTTGGGTGAGGTAAATGCTAGCACGGATGGAGAGTTTTCTTTGTCTTTGGGTATTGGCAAAATTACGGCTAAGGCGAAAGATGCTCCGAATTTGCGATCGGAGTTACGGCAATATTTGGAGCCGCGGACTAATGTAATTTTAGATGCGCTCAATAAGGAGTTGCTCGAACCGGCTAATCAAGAACTCAAGCGCCAAGGTAAACAGGGACTTGTGGTAATTATCGACAATCTCGATCGCATACACCTGTGCGCGAAACCAACGGGGCGGATGCAGCCGGAATATCTGTTTGTCGATCGCGGAGAGCAGTTGGCAAGACTAAACTGTCATGTCGTGTATACAATTCCTTTGGTGCTGATTTTCTCTAACGACTTAGGTCAGCTTAGCAATCGCTTCGGGGTAGATCCAAAGGTTTTGCCGATGGTGCCGGTGCAATTGAATGACGCTTCTGAGTGTGCAGAGGGTGTCGAATTGCTGCGACAGATGGTTCTGGCGCGGGCTTTTCCGACGGTGGAGGCGTCGCAGCGCTATGCTTTGGTTGGCAAAATTTTCGATTCTGCCGAAACTCTCGATCGCCTCTGTCGAGTTAGCGGGGGTCACGTTCGCAATTTGTTACAACTACTCTATAGCTGTCTGCAAAAACAAGACCCTCCTGTGTCGCGGGAAACTTTGGAAAATGTGATTGTCCAACGCCGTCACCAGCTTACTTTGGCGATCGAAGCGGATGAGTGGAAATTGCTGCGCCAAGTATCTGCTACCAAAACAGTGAATGGTGAAACTAAATACCAAATTTTGCTCCGCAGTCTTTGGGTATTTGAGTACCGTTACGGCGAGGATTACTGGTTTGATGTCAATCCGATTTTGGCTGACGCGAAGGAGTTTCGGGATACAGAAAAATGCGGCTAAATAACTTTTATTCGTAAAAGATTAAAGACGCCCAATTAACTAGGTTTGTAGTGAGGACTTTAGTCCGCATAAATGAGCGGACTAAAGTCCTCACGACAAACCATTTTACCTGCACACAAGTCCATAGTTTTATGTAACTGAGTTGAATAATAATTTTAAATATCTGCCCAAAAAAAGCTGTACAATAAATTTACAAAAATTAGTTTTATTCGGCCTTGCTTAATCATGGTATGAAAAAAATAAGTTTAAAATCCAAAACCTTTGTGGATACTGGTTTCTATGACAGACCTATTTAGCCTTTCATACCGTAAATCAGCAACGCCGTTTTATTCTTCCTTCTTCTTCCTTCTTCCTTCTTCCTTCTTCTTCCTTCTTCCTTCTTCCTTCAAACTATGATTAAAGGCACTACTAAACTGCTCGGAGTAATTGGTTATCCGATCGCACATTCTCTGTCGCCGGCGATGCACAATGCTGCCATTTCTCACTTGGGTGTCGATTTTGTTTACCTGCCGTTTCCGGTAAAACCAGAGGATTTAAAGGCTGCGCTGGCAGGATTTGCTGCGATCGACCTTCGGGGATTTAGCATCACGATTCCTCACAAACAGGCAATCTTACCGCTGCTGGCCGAGGTTTCTCCGATCGCCCGGGCGATCGGCGCAGTCAACACCGTCTACCGCACTGACAAAGGTTGGTGTGGCACAAATACCGACGTAGAAGGCTTTCTCGCGCCTCTACACAGCAGGGCGGGCACGGGGGCACCGCCCCTACAAAGGGGGGAGAATACTGTCAAAGTCCCCCTTCTTAAGGGGGATTTAGGGGGATCTCCGGGTTCCGATTGGAGTCAGAAAGTAGCGGTAATTTTGGGGAATGGCGGGGCGGCGAGGGCTGTTGTGGCTGGATGCGCTCAATTGGGATTTGCAGAGATTCACGTTGTCGGCCGCAGCGCCCCCAATTTAGCGGAATTTCAGCAGAGTTGGGTTAATTCTCCGATGCCGGTGCAGAATTTGCAGGTGCATAGTTGGGATAATTTGTCAATGTTGATTTCGCAGGCGGATTTGCTGGTGAATACAACTCCTGTAGGAATGCACCCGCACGGGGAAAAGTCGCCGGTTGCTGCTGCTGCGCTCGATCGAATTTCCGCAGGTGCGATCGTTTACGATCTCATTTACACCCCGAATCCTACTCAGTTTCTCAAAGATGCACAGCTTCGCGGCGCAATTCCGATTGACGGACTAGAAATGCTAGTTCAACAAGGAGCAGCAGCCTTGAAAATTTGGCTGGAGACAGAATCCGTCCCTGTGGATGTAATGCGCCAAGCCTTGCGCCAACATTTAGGCTTAGGCTAATGCCGTTTCCCTACAGCAATGCAGTCTCCTCCGGGAGCCGGACACGGCAGTGCTGTTTCCCCGAGGAGGTTAAGAATTTGACCTTGAATTCGCGCTAAGCTGAGTAAAATATACTTACGCTGCAATTTTATGAAATTTCGAGCTATCGGTCTTCTTTTTGCCACTTGCGCGATCGCAATTTTGAGTTTGGTAATCACTCCACCAGCTTGGGCTCTCACGCCAATTAAACTTTCCGATCTTTCTTATCGCGAATGTCCGGCAGAAATGGCAGAAGGCACAGTTACCAGCGGTAGCTCTATGGAAGCTAATTGCTTTTTGATTACTGGGAAAGCTGAAAATACGAGCGGCAAACCTGTCGTTAATGCTGATATTTTTGGCCGCATTTATGATGCAGATGAAAATCCAGTGATGCAAAACCGGACTCGCTTAGGTTCTATCGAAGAAGTTCCTCCTGGAATTAGCGATTTTCAGCTCAGAATTTCGGTTGCAGCCAATCAACGAACACCTTTGCAGCTCAAGCAGTTTAAAGCTACAGGTTTTACTGGCGTCGTTCGCCGTTAGTCAAACGATTTAAACAGTTGACTGTTGACAGTTGACAGTTGACTGTTGACAGTTGACAGTTGACTGTTGACAGTTGACAGCGAAGCGATCAGAACCGAGATTTAAACTCCGTTCCGATCGCAATCTGCCTTGATGAGTAAGGGCTTCAAACCCCTGCTATTCAGTGAGATTCTATGTTTGATATCGTGTCCGATGGATTAACCGCAATTAGATAGGTTCGTAGTGCGGACTTAAGTCCGCCACCGGAAAGCGGACGGACTTAAGTCCGTACTACGAACCGTTTTTTATGGTAATCAACCGGACATGATATGAGGTGATTGAATTGCTTTCAATTTCTCAACTCTCATCTACGAAGAACTCCCCGGTAAAAAACTGGGGAGTTCGTGTAAAAATCTCCAATCTCAAATTTTAGTGACGGGCAATATCTGCCAGCGGTTGAGACTAGATGCTTGAAAAAAATCAGCTTTTCTCACTAAAAAGCGGTTTGCAAGCTGCCCAAAAGACCGATTAGAAATTGCGATCCAAACTGAAGTAAAAAAAACGCAATCATTGGAGAAAAGTCAATCCCTCCTAAGGGGGGAATAATTGAGCGGAAGAGATTTAGATAAGGATCTGTTAACTGACTCAAAATCGAAAACGGGGGATCGTACCAATTGATGTTAGGGAACCAGCTTAGCAGTACCCTAATAATCATCAGGGCTATATAGATTTGCAGAAATGTCGCTAGCGTGTTTGCCAAAAGGCCTATGGAATAACTCATAAATTTTGGTTCTCGTTTGAGTAAAGTTTGCCAGAAATAATTGGTTGAAAGCCTCTTCGTTTTAGGGAGAAATTAAAAGAAGACGATTCATTACTCCAATCCTCGGACTTCCAGGTAGAGGTTGCCCTCAACTGTCAACTGTCAACTGTCAACTGAATGAAAGACACTTTAACTTTGAGTTTAGCATAGCTGCGGGAGAGGGAAGGCACTGAGGGTAGAGGCTGAGCAATTTTGTGGTTCCTTTTTCCTTTTGCCTTGGTTTTTAATGGGAAAGTTGAACAGAGAAATGTGCGACAGTTGGTCGATCGCCCGCATTCTACTCCGGGAGTGCTCTAAAATCTTCAATCTTATTCAGGAGTCTTGGGCGATCGAACCTTCGCTGTTGTGGGCTGTCGCGTTACCGTTGACATCGCCGAGTTGCAGTCGCACGTCATCAATTGCTTGATTTAGCTGGGCAATTTTATCTTCCAAACTCAGCCTTGCTACTTCCATCCCTTCGGCTTCGAGTTGGCTGGCTTTCCTCTGGCGCATCTTTCTGATCTTGGCATCGGAAGGATCGCTCAGCAAAGCTTCAGCAGCGCGCCTGGATAGCACCGCACCCAAAACAGCCCCCACCAAGCCCCCAACTGCGGCTCCCGCAATAAATCCGCCTGTAAAACCCTCTCGATTGCTCATGACTCAACTCATCTGCGCGATATTTCCTTGATTTGTCTATTTTGACACTCTCAGGAGCGATCGACCTGGAGAGCATTTTAGATTTTAGATTTTAGGTTTTAGATTGAAAAATGCTTCGGAAGCACAAAGCTCACAGGGGCATCAAGTCCGTTAATTGTCGGGTAAGGTGATAATTCCAACTTCAGAGTTGAAGCGAATCATCTCCAAAGATCGATCGCCATACATATCTTCAATGTGCTCCAAACAGCAGTCGATCGCAAAATCGTTCAACTCAGCAGGCTCAATTCCGTACATATCCTGAAACACTTCCTCGTCTACCCGACAAAACTGCGGGCGATCGGCATAAATTCCGCATTCCCTCGTCTCTTTGTCAAAATTTATACACCAACCGTCATCTCCCACTAAGCTCAAGTAGAGCGCCAATTGCTCTGTAGATAAATACTCGTCTAGGTCAGGGCGCTCTGTTGGTTCTAGGTAACAACAAGCACCGCACTGCTTTACGCAACGCCAAGTAGCCATAATTAGATTTTAGATTTTAGATTTTAGATTCGGAGCATTATCTGGAAAATGCCCAAATTTAAGAGAGATTAAAGCCTTTCAAGTATACCAAGTGCCAGCACCGCAGGAGGAATTCGCGAAAAGACGGTTAGATTTTTGACTTGCGAACACTCTCCGAGAAAGGCATCAAGCCCTGGTTCGTCTACGGATGAACGTTTTATGCTTGGGGCTGGCTATTTTTAGGCTGTGAGTGTTATAAAGATATACAAGTACATCACTTGTCAAGTATGATGTACCTGATGATAAATTAAAGCCTCGGTAGAGAGTCGCGGATAATGTTGATATGTATAGACAACCGGGCGATATGGCTACCAAGCGACCAAGAACTACCATCAGCTTTGACTTTGACGAGTACAAGGAGTTAAAAATTTGGGCTGATTCTGAATTTCGTTCCATTCCTCAACTGGTTCTTGTCTTGGTCAAGAAAGCCTTGATAGAGAGGAATAAACGATCGTCAGATCAAGCCAGCGCACCTCCGAGTGAATCTGATAGCTCCCGACTCACATAAACCAAACCCCCGCCAACTACCAAACCTAAACAGGGCAAGGAAAGTAAGGACGCTGGCTAATATCTATTCTATATCTAGCAAAGGAGGAATAACACCATGATCCAAGCCCAAACAATCCCCAAAACAGTCTCTTTTGACGAGTTCGCAGCCTGGTATCCAGAGAACTCTGTCCGCCGCTACGAACTACACAATGGAGTAATTATCGAAATGCCTCTAGGAACTGGTGACCACTCAGCCGTAGCCGGATTTATTTCTGGCGAAGTATTTTTAGAGATTCGGCAGCAACAACTGCCCTATTTCGTACCGAAAGAGTACCTGCTCAAACCCGTCCGCAACGAGGCAGGTTATCAGCCAGATGTAATCGTTCTGGATTTGCCCGCCCTGGCAAACGAACAGCGCTGGAAAAAGGAATCTATTATCACGATGGGTTCTTCGGTGCGGCTGGCTGTGGAAGTCGTCAGCACGAACTGGCAAGATGATTACCATTTCAAATTTGCTGATTATGAAGAAATGGGCATCCCTGAATATTGGATTGTGGACTATTTGGGTTTAGGCGGCCGCAAGTTCATTGGCAATCCCAAGCAACCCACCCTTTCGGTTTGCCAGTTGGTAGATGGAGAGTACGAGGTAAAGCAGTTTCGGGGCGATGACAGAGTTGAATCGCTGGCTTTCCCAGAATTGAGGTTGACTGCTGAGTCGATTTTTCGGGCTGGTTTGCCTCCAAGCAGGCCGATCGATCTACCAGGCTAATTTACGATCGCCCAAAGTGACGGTTTTTTAGCCGAATTTGCGATCGCCCGCAGGTCGATCGTTCTTTACATTTTGTTGACTTTTGTAAACTTCCTTAAAAAATAGGGTCGATCGCCCGGTAAAATCAGAAACGGATTTTCTTATCGATCTAGAGTTACTCAATACAGTCAGGAGGACACATGGACTTTATAACGGATCTTTTTAACGGTGGCGGCCCTGTAAACTTGCAGCTCATTATTCAAGTAGCTTTGCTTGCAGCAGTCGTACTTTCTGGCCCGATCGTAATTTTTCTGTTGGCAGCTAAAGGCGGCGACCTGTAATTATACCACCTCTGGCGATCGATTGTTGGGAGTTTTGGATAATTTAAAATTCCAAATTCCCACAGTATCGATCGCCAGTCAAGTCAATTTTAGATTTTAGATTTTAGATTTTAGATTGATATCATGTCCGGTCGATTACCATAAAAAACCGTTTGTAGTGCGGACTTAAGTCCGCAACAAGCGAGCGGACTTAAGTCCGCACTACGAACCAATTTTATAGTGCGTCGATCGACCGGACACGATATGACTTGCAGCGCAGTAAATCTGCGACGTTGAATTTTGATATCAAATTGTGGATTCGAGCCTAACCTTTGTGTTGGGGCTGGTACATGTTTTTGGGCGAATTTTCCCTAATTTTTACAGCGATGAATTTAGATTTGCGATCGAATACCGAGGGCGTGTTTAGCCGTTTGAATCAAATTCTCGAAAAAAGGTAGAGATACATCGACTTCTCTAGCATCCTGGCGGGATTTACCCAACAAACCGATACTTTGTCCGGGTTCAACAACCAAAACTTGCCCTTGAGAATTGCGAATTCTCAATTCCTCTTGAGAACCGGCGGGAGACAGACTGCAAGAATAAGTGCGATCGCAATAATCAAACTCAACTTTTCCGAACACCGACGGCCTCGAACTAGCAGCACTTGCCGCTAACCGGACACCCAACAATTCCAACTCAACCGAAGTCTTGCCATTAAAACTATTTTCCCGCAAGCGGTAAGCAATATCAACCCGCCGAGGCAACGGAAAATATTCGCCCCAACGCCACGCAATCCCCTTCAAACTAGCCGAACCTTTTTCATCTTGAGTTGCAGTTAGTTTAACATGACCTCCCTTACCAACAATTTTTTGTTCAGTAATACAAACATTAGGCGTCCAAAATACAGGAGCCTTATTTTCAATCCCGCAAGGTTCTAGAGCATCAATTTGTCGGTAAAGGTCAAGATTAATTTCAGCCAAATCCGCTCGCACATCTACTGAAACCAACGGCTTGAGGTGTTCCGGCTGCAAACATTGATTCGCAAAAATTGACAGTTGCTTGCGGAATTGTTGAAGATTCTTGGCAGGCATAGAAAAACCGCCAGCCGCCTTATGTCCGCCAAATTTAGTTAATAAATCCGCACAAAAATTCAGCCCGTCAAATACATTAAATTCAGGAATTCCCCTCGCCGAACCCCGGATGATATTACCCGTTTCACCACCCTCATCCTCAAAAGTACCGATAAAAACGGGTACGCCGTAACGTTCGAGCAACCGAGAAGCTACAATCCCAATCACCCCGTGGTGCCAACCCGGTTGTACGACAACTAAAACTCGTTCCTGCTGTAAATTAAGAGCACTTTGTTCGCACCAAGCAATCGCTTCCTGCTCAATTTCCTGGCACAACTCCTGTCGGCGCTGATTGATTTGTTCGCACTGCATCGCATTTTTGAGTGCCAACTCGCGATCGTCCGTTGTCAGCAACTCTATCACAATTTGAGGGTCAGCCAGCCGCCCCACAGCATTAATCCGCGGCCCCAGCCGAAAACCAATATCTTCAGGCTTTAAGGTATTGTTAGCTTGACTTTTTGAATTAAAAAGAGGTAAATTTTCCGCACTTGCCGGCTGCACTCCTGCCACCTGAATCAAAGCTTGAACTCCGGCTAATTGCGAGTGAGGTAAAAGTCGCAAACCCCGCTTTACCCAGCGGCGGTTAACTCCTGTCAGGGGCGCCAAATCTGCAATAGTTCCCAACGTAAATAATTCCAGCAGCGGATTCACCAAACCGCCAACTTTCTTCAAATCTTGAGCCAAAGTAATCGCCAAAACATAGGCAACACCGACTCCAGCCAAACCGCGATAGGGCGAAGATTCCGCAATTAATTTTGGGTTGAGAATAGCATCAGCCGGGGGCAGTTTTGGCGGCAAATCGTGGTGGTCTGTAATAATAACTTTTACACCGAGTTCTCGCGCTCTGGCAACTGGGCCATAGGCTGCAATCCCGTTGTCTACCGTCAGAATCAGAGCCACACCTTCGGCATGAAATTCTTCTACAATGCGATCGTTAATCCCGTAACCTTCGTGCATCCGACTGGGAATAGCATAATCAACATTCGCGCCCAAAGCCCTGAGAGCTCGCAGCAACAAAGCCGTGCTCGTCATTCCATCAGCATCGTAGTCGCCGCAAATCGCAATTTTCTGGCCTGTTGAAATCGCTTCCCGCAACAATTTGACACTCGCAGCCAAATCGGGAAATTCATCCAGTGGCGGCGGCAAAACCAGAGATTCCGGTTCGATAAACCCTTGCACTTCTTCGAGAGAATCGATACCGCGATTGATAAGTACCTGTGCTAGCAAGCATGACAAACCGATTTCATTGGCAAACTGTTCGGCTTGCTGTGGTTGAGGCGAATAAATTTGCCACCGTTGGTTCGGCAATCGAGGAGAATGCGGGGGTACAGATTTCGGTAGCTCTGGCACGGAAGCTGAAGTCTAAAGATACATAACCAATCTTACATAATTAAGTGTCTCATGAACTCAATATTAGATTGGCGATCGATCGCAAAGATGAGTTTTTTCGGTAAAATCCGAAGGTTGTGCGGATAAAAGCAGTGTGGTGAACAGTTGACTGTTGACTGTTGACTGTTGACTGTTGACAGCGAAGTGATAATAACGGAGATTTAAACTCGCTTCTTATCACAATCTGCCGATCTGAGTAAGGGCTTCAAACCCTTGCTATTCGGTGAAAGTGCGATCGCATCTGAAAACAATGTCTGGCAAACACTTGTCAAGTCCGTACAGTGCTGCATTGCTGGATTTTATTTTAACAGGAGATTGTGATGATTTCAGAAAAGCGGCCCTGGTTTAAAGTTGCCTTCCAGTTTCAAGGGTCGATCATTTTTTTCATCTGGCGCCGCGTCATGCTGTGCGCTGGTTTTGGGTTGTTGATTTCGGTACTGTACTTTTTTAAACTCCCAGTATCCTTGCCCATCTTATCAAGCATTGTTCCCAGTATAGTCCTCGGCTTATTGTTAGTGTTTCGGACAAATACGGCTTACGATCGATTTTGGGAAGGCCGGAGGTGTTGGGGAACCTTAATTATTGCAGTCAGAAATTTGGCACGTCAAATCTGGGTATCTATTAGCGATCGAGAACCGGATGATTTAGCGAAAAAAAAGTCTACTTTGCGATTATTAGTGGCTTTTGCCATAGCGATGAAATTGCACTTGCGCCAAGAACCCATTAGCTCAGAAATAGAGCCTTACGTGCTACCCCAACAGTATGAAAACCTCAAAAGAATGAACAATCCTCCCCTTGAGATTGCTTTTTGGATTGGGGATTATTTGACGATACAGTACGAGGCAAATAACCTCGATGTCTATCGGCTAACAGCGATGAATCAGTTAGTAAATAGCATGATTGAGGCTTTGAGCGGTTGCGAGCGAATTTTGAGAACTCCTATACCTCTGGCCTACGCGATTCATCTCAAACAGCTACTCTTGCTTTACTGCTTGGCACTGCCTTTTCAAATGGTGAAGGAGTTAACTTGGGGGACAGGCCCTGTGGTAGCTTTAATTAGTTTTGCTTTGTTTGGTATCGAAGAAATCGGCATTGAAATCGAAAATCCTTTCGGACACGATGCCAATGATTTACCTTTGGATAATATTTGTGCTACAATGCAGCGCAATATCAACGATTTAATTACTTTATCTCCTAGCGTTCATGCTAGGCCAAAAGAGCATTAGAGTCATTAGTGATTAGTCATTGGTTATTGGTTATTAGTTAACTGTAGCAGCGCGTTCACTAATAAATCTGACTCGTGCCAACAGATTTAACTAACTATAGCGGTTCTCAAGCGTGGTGAGGTATGCCCTATGCCCTATGCCCTATGCCCTATGCCCTATGCCCATGAGTACCTCACATGGGAGATCGAAAGGCTATAGCTTCCGCCTAACGTTAATTTCTAGCAATCAACCACATTAACCCAGCTAAAACCAACAATAAAGGCGTCAGCCGATCGCCCCACCGCACGTACAAAGTCCGAGTTTGCCGCCGATAAATAGTAGCATCTCGGACTTCATAGGTATTAATTCCAGACTTCCAAATCGTCTCGCCGTGAGGATTTACAAAAGCAGAATAACCTGTATTAGTTGCGATCGCAGCCCATCTATCAGTTTCAATAGCCCGCATCACATCCAAAGCGTGATGCTGAGCCAGCATCGGCGTTTTGAAATGGGCATTGTTGGAAGCTGTGAGCATAAATTCAC
Organism: Microcoleus sp. CAWBG58; assembly: GCF_020883045.1. Classification (NCBI taxonomy): domain Bacteria; kingdom Bacillati; phylum Cyanobacteriota; class Cyanophyceae; order Oscillatoriales; family Microcoleaceae; genus Microcoleus; species Microcoleus sp. CAWBG58. The sequence goes on from NZ_JAHRFA010000006.1 coordinate 142,864, forward strand.
CTCCATTTGCCGCCTGATATCGGAAAATTTCCGCAAACGCCGAATCGTAACAAATCCCCACGATGGCGCGACCAAAGGGCGTATCGAACAATTGTTTAGAATTGCCTGGTACTAAATGAGCATCTAAGGGAGAAAGCCGATTAATAATGCCGCCTAAGATTTCGTAAAAAGGGATGTATTCACCTAAGGGAACTAGCTTTAGTTTATCATACCGACTGATAATCTCTCCTGTTTTGTCGATCGCCAATAAGCTATTAGTCGTGCTATCCCCTTCCTGTCCGAACCCTCCAACCCAAGCCAGAACACCGCGTTCCAGAATCGCTTGGTAAAAGGAAAGAGTAGAACGCTGATACTCATTTGTCCAGATAAAAGGCAAAGCCGTCTCTGGCAGTAACACAGCATCGACTTTCCTATCTGCTAACTGTTGGTATCCAGCCGTGTAACCTTCCAAAGCGCGCCGCCAACCACCTGAATCAAACTTAATCTCGTTAGGAATATTGCCTTGAATAATCCCAATTTTTAATGCTGTTCCCGCCTCTTGAATTAAAGGGCGATCGTACAAACTCCAGCCGACAATATGCAAAACTAAAAATAAACCCGCAGGCAAAATATAAGCAACCCACTTCTGCCCTCGGACTTCTCCCTTCTTCTTTCTTTTTACCTTGAGCGAAGCCGAAAAGCCCTCCTCCTTTTTCATCCCATCCGTTACATCCGTTACATCCGCTATACAATCCGTTGCCGAACTTCCCTCTTCCTTCTTCCCTCTTCCTTCGATCCAAGCTTCGGCAATTAAGCCATTTACTGCTACAATTCCCGCTGTTACTGCGCTGGGCCCGGAGAGTTGACCGAGGTGCAATATGGCTAAGTTGTGCGGGCTTTGGGTGTATGATAGTGATGTCCACCACAGCGAACTGGTACTCCAAATACTTTCTAAGGCGCACCACAAAGCTGTACCAATTAACACGCGAGTTAACCCTGATAATTTAGATCTACCCCCCCCAGCCCCCCCTTGTAAAGGGGGGGAGTTAAGAAGAATAAGATCGGAGCTACCCCCCCCAGCCCCCCCTTGTAAAGGGGGGGAGTTAAGAACAAGAAGAGGATTTTTGCGTGGTAAAGTTAGGGAGTTGAGAATTATAAATAGCCACGCCCAAACAGTGACTAATGCACTTCCCCAGAAGGTGATGAATATCCAGCAAAAAAGTGCGATCGCCAAACTGGGCAACCAAGGAACTCCCAACCAAGTCATTGGGTGTATTCCCATAATCCAAGATAAGGCTAATCCGTGATAGCCGATTCCCCAGAGAGCAGGAAGAAGGAAGAAGGAAGAAGGAAGAAGGAAGAAGGAAGAAGGAAGAAATTTTTGTTTTTTGTCTGTGATTATTGGTCGTTGATAACTGATAACCAAAACCCACAGGGGCATTAATGCTACCCAAGCCAACACCCAAGCATTGAACGGTGCTGTTGTCAATGCCATCAAAATACCGCTGCAAAGCGCGATCGCCCAGCCTAATATTTGAGATTTCTCAACCGCGAATTTTTCAAATTTAAGTCTTTTAAATATTGCCACTTTGATGATTGCCAATTAAACATAATAATTCTTAATCAATATATCATATCATTATGGTTCGTAGTGAGGACTTTAGTCCGCATCAATTTCTGCGGACTAAAGTCCTCACTACAAACCTATCGGAAATAAATTTCTTAATTTATACTTGCCAAAACAAAAAGCGCCCTCTTTTGGAGAGAGCGCTTTTGTCAATCAAAAGCTAAATTTAGCCGTTGATGGAAGGAGCAACCATTGCTACTGGAGTGACTTCACCAGCGGCCAAGTCGAGCGGGAAGTTGTGAGCGTTGCGCTCGTGCATTACTTCCATACCCAAGTTAGCGCGGTTGATGACATCAGCCCAGGTATTGATTACGCGACCTTGAGAGTCGATAATCGATTGGTTGAAGTTGAAACCGTTGAGGTTAAACGCCATCGTGGAGATACCTAAAGCGGTAAACCAGATGCCGATAACTGGCCACGCACCTAATAAGAAGTGCAAGGAACGGCTGTTGTTAAAGGAAGCATATTGGAAGATCAAACGACCGAAGTAGCCGTGGGCTGCAACGATGTTGTAGGTTTCTTCTTCTTGACCGAATTTGTAACCGTAGTTCAAAGATTCGGTTTCGGTTGTTTCGCGCACCAAGGAAGATGTAACGAGAGAACCGTGCATGGCGCAGAACAAGCTACCACCGAAGACACCAGCAACTCCCAACATATGGAAGGGGTGCATCAGGATGTTGTGCTCTGCTTGGAACACAATCATGAAGTTGAATGTGCCGCTGATACCCAGGGGCATACCGTCAGAAAAGCTGCCTTGTCCGATCGGGTAAATCAAGAATACTGCGGTAGCAGATGCCACAGGTGCAGAGTAAGCTACGCAGATCCAAGGACGCATTCCTAAGCGGTAGCTCAGTTCCCACTGACGACCCATGTAGCAAAAAATGCCGATGAGGAAGTGGAAAATGACGAGCTGGTAAGTGCCGCCGTTGTACAACCATTCGTCTAAAGAGGCTGCTTCCCAGATCGGATAGAAGTGAAGCCCGATCGCATTCGATGAAGGAACAACTGCACCGCTGATCAGGTTGTTGCCGTACATCAAGGAACCAGCAACTGGTTCGCGGATGCCGTCAATATCCACAGGAGGAGCTGCTACAAAGGCAATGATGTAGCAGATGGTGGCGCTCAGGAGTGTTGGGATCATTAGAGTCCCAAACCAACCAACATAAATCCGGTTATCGGTACTAGTTACCCACTCGCAGAACCGTTCCCAAACGTTGCCGCTTTCGCGACGCTGTACGGTTGTTGTCATTTGTTTTATGATTGCTTAATTGAATTTTCAAGGTTCGTTGTGGAAATCTCCACGCTTATATTAGTAACACTATTCACAACAGTTTGCAAAGGGATTAGTGCTTATATTTGAATAAATTTATAATCCTTTACACAACTTGATTTTTGATGAATTTTCGTCGCTGTTTGCAAAGTAATATTACAGAAAAAATACGGTTAGAATACAGCGGACAGAAGAGCTGAGTCTTTGGTATGTAGGTTGGTTCAGCAGTTAAGTCAAACTATTGTTGTTGAGGTCAAACTTCTTTCTAGTTAAACTTATCTTAATTAGCGATTGAGCAGATAAATTTTAATATTTGTTTACATATCCTGGGTAGATTGGGAGTTGACAGTTGTAGGGGCAGTGCCCCCGTGCCTGCCCTCTTCGTTGACGGTTGACCTGTGACAGTTGACAGTTGCAGAAGGGGAATCAAATCATTGATGCTTGACGGATATCGGCTCTATTCATCCCTTATCCTTCTTCCTTTGCTCTTGCGATCGCACTAAATTCTCAATTATCCGCAATCAACCGGATTCATCAACTATAAACCCGGTTTATAAAGCACTTTGCAATTGCCATAAACCGGGTTTCTGAGGCTGAGTTCGTAAATTTTGCCTAAAAATTAGCCTTTAGCCTGGGGGCCACTTCATGTGGCGTCCGCCGAGAATGTGAAGGTGCAGGTGATCTACGGTTTGGCCACCGTCATTGCCGGTATTGATGACGACGCGATAGCCGTTGCTGAGTCCGAGTTGTTCGGCTACCCGCTTGACAGTCAGCAGCAGGTGTCCCATGAGGGCATGATCTCCCGATTCGGCATCGGCTAATTTGGGAATAGGTTTTTTGGGAATGACGAGGATGTGGATGGGCGCTTGTGGATTGATATCTCTGAAGGCGAGGGCTAAGTCGTCCTCATAAACGATGTCTGCGGGAATCTCTTTGCGGATGATTTTGCTGAAAAGCGTTTCTTGGGTTGTCATGGGTGTTAATGAAGGAAGAAGGAAGTTCGGCAACGGATTGTGTAACGGATGTAACGGATGTATGGAGGAGGGAAGAAAGAAGAAGGGGGAAGGCGGAAGAATTGGGAAGGGCGAAGACGGAAGGGGGAAGGCGGAAGGCGGAAGGGACAAGGGGAAGAGGCAGGAGGAGAGAAGGAAGAGGAGAAAAGGAAGAAGCAACGAAAAGTTTTTCTTGCCTCTTCCGATATTCATTAGTCATTGTTAATCATAATAGATGATGGAGCGAAGACAGGCAAATTGAGGATAAACAAAAATGCTTGCGAGGGTTTGGAGTGCATCGATCGTAGGAATTGACGCGGTAAAGGTGGGTGTGGAGGCTGATGTATCGGGGGGATTGCCGAAAATTGTGGTTGTGGGGTTGCCCGATTCGGCGGTGCAAGAGGCTAAAGAAAGGGTTAAGGCTACGCTCAAAAATTCGGGATATGGTTTTCCGATGCGGAGTATTGTGATTAATTTGACTCCGGCAGATTTGCGTAAGGAAGGCCCGAGTTTTGATTTGCCGATCGCCATTGGCATTTTAGCAGCATCGGAACAGGTCAGTGCCGAGCTGTTGGGAGATTATTTGTTTTTGGGGGAACTCTCTTTGGACGGGAGTTTGCGGCCTGTGGCGGGGGTTTTGCCGATCGCCGCTGCTGCTCAAAAAATGGGTATTTCCGGGTTAATTGTACCAGCAGCTAATGCAACGGAAGCGGCTTTAGTAAAAGGAATATCTGTTTATGGTTTTGAAAATATATTTGCAGTTACTGATTTTTTGAACAATCCTCATGTTTATTCACCGATACAAGTAAACGCTAGAGAAGAGTTAGGAAAAACCAGATTTCCGAGTCTAGATTTAAAAGACGTAAAGGGGCAAATTCACGCGCGGCGGGCTTTGGAAATTGCGGCTGCCGGCGGACACAATTTAATTTTTGTAGGGCCGCCAGGAAGCGGTAAGACGATGTTGGCGAGACGTTTGCCGGGTATTTTGCCACCGCTGACTTTTGATGAAGCTTTGGATGTGACTCAAATTCATTCGGTGGCTGGTTTGTTGAAGGATAAGGGTATGCTGGTGAGCGATCGACCTTTTCGCAGTCCTCACCATTCAGCATCCGGGCCTTCTCTCGTTGGCGGGGGCAGTTTTCCGCGTCCGGGTGAAATTTCCTTAGCACATCGCGGGATACTTTTTCTGGATGAATTAACTGAATTTAAAAGAGATGTTTTGGAGTTTTTGCGGCAGCCATTGGAAGATGGTTATGTAACGATTTCTCGAACCAGACAATCGGTGATGTTTCCGGCACAATTTACATTAGTTGCGAGTACAAATCCTTGCGCTTGCGGTTACTACGGTGATTCGATCCAACAGTGTACTTGTTCGCCACAAAAGAGGGAGCAATATTGGGCAAAACTTTCGGGGCCTTTGATGGATCGGATTGATTTGCAAGTGGCGGTTAATCGTTTGAAACCTGAGGAAATTACCAGACAGGCGACGGGGGAGGAGTCGGAACCGGTGCGGGTGAGGGTGCAGCGGGCGCGAGAGATGGCGACTCGCCGTTTTCAGTCGGAATCTGGCTTGCGGTGTAACGCGCAGATGCTAAGCAGCCACATTAACACCTGGTGTCAGTTGGATGATGCTTCCCGGAATTTGTTAGAGATGGCGATTCGGAAATTGGGGCTTTCGGCGCGGGCGAGCGATCGAATTTTGAAGGTTGCTAGAACTATTGCGGATTTGTCCGGGGATGACAGCTTGAAGACTAATCATGTGGGGGAGGCGGTGCAGTATCGGACGATCGATCGGATGCAGTAGAATTATAGCCTTTCTGAATAACATGAATAGAGGTACGTTGTTGGGCTTTAGCCCTCCGATCGGGATGATATACTAAGCAAGGTCGTATCAAAAAAATCATTTACATTCAAACTTCATCTTTCGCTAAAAAGGTTATAGCGTTTCTAGCGAAAGATGAGGTATTACTGACAGCTTCTATAACCCGAAAAACCTATAGGGCTGAAGCCCAACAACGTACCTTATATTTATGATAACCGCTATATACTACTAAACTAAATTGATAATAAATACGGTTGAGTTAACACAATTGGACTCTGCGTAAATTTGGGCATGATACAAAGCGCAAACAAAGATTGCTATAATACAAGTTTTTGGTTAAATGAACCTCCGAGTTATCTCCTCAAATATGCTAGCCTGTGCGTTGCTAGCTCGATTGTCGATTTTTTTCGGCTGCGAGCGATCGCTCTACACTACAAAAAAATTGTTAGTGTCATGAATTATTCGCGGAGATGACAGGAGCGATGAAAAGCCGCTAAAACGAGAAGGTACCGCCATTCCCCGTAATTTGCCATGACGATTTTAGAGCGAGAAGCCCAGATTTTACGAGTCC